>JACAEZ010000235.1 GCA_013388565.1 Campylobacterales bacterium
AATTAATGAACAAAACAAGCTTTCACAGTTTAATGAAAATTACACTTTTAAAGTTCAAAGTGTGGCATAGGGTAACAGGTGCTTAATGGAATAATAATTTTAAAAAAATTGTCTTGACTTTTTGGGGTGGTATAAGTGGAGATTAAAAAAACTTTTTACTTAAAACTCTTACTAATGCTTTTTTAACTATTTGATATTTCTCATCAATTGGTCTATATCTTTCTATAATATCCTCTTTGAGTCTCTCTTCGTCATTTATTTTTCGCTTCAATTGTGTAATATCTCTATTTAAGTTATCTATTTTTATATATAAAGAGTCTATCTGTTTAGAGATAGACTCCTCTTTCTCTGTCAATTCATTTTCTGATTTATGAAGTTGTTTTATTTTATATGATATTTTATTTATTTCATTTTGTTCAGATTCTGTAATATCTTTATTCTTTCTTTTTATATCTGTTTTTTTATCATATATGGTATCTTGTGACTCTTTACTTTCAGATATTACCTTTTTAATATCTTCTCTAATTTTTATCTTATCTTCCTTTAAATACTCCAACTCTTTCAATTTTTGTGCATGTTCTTCTTGAGTATCTATCAACTCTTTTTTTGTTGTTGTTAAATCATTTTCAATTTTTTCAAGCTCTTTTAAATCTTTTTTTCTTTGAATTAATATAGGTAAAACATTCACTGCATTCCATTTTTGATTATTTTCATCTAAAATTTCAGGTTTTTGTATTTTTTTACCATCTATTACTATCACATCACCATTATAAAATTTTATAAAATTTTCTGCATTTTTATTTCTATTTGTACAAAGTTCTAACAACTCTTCTGCAAATAAATAGTGAATTTTTTCAAAATTTTCTCTAAGTAAATATGAAGAGAATGATTTTTTAACTATTTCATCTTCCGTATCATCTAAATATTTTAAAATAAGTGAATTTATCTCTTGTTGTAATATTTTTATATAATTTTTATGAAAAGCTTCATTACTTATTTCTGTAAAATTTAACTCATATTCCATTAGTAATTTTATTTTCTTTTGCATTTGGTCCCAAATATTTTGTTCAAATACTTTTTGTTTTATCTTTTCAAGTTCTTCGGCAGGTAAGCCATTTGACCTCCGCTCTAAAATTGTATGTTTCTTACCACCAATACACTCATACATGAACTTTTTTATTGCTACTTTATCATTTAAAAAAAAGACTATATCTCTAGCATCTAAATTAAGCCCTTTTTTTAAAGAGTATTTTAATAACTCTTTTTTCATCTTATGTTCTAATGAATTATCAAATTTAATGTTTTTTAAAATATCATCTTCTATTAGTATAACATTATTTACAGGTTCTATTAAATCTATTTTTGATTTTAAATCTTGAATTTGGTTAGTTATTAAATGTGCAGTTTTTGTATGTTTTCCAAATTGTTTTTTATTTATATCTTTGACTACAATATTCAGTGAGTCATCAAAAAATAGAGCTATTTGCTGTTCTATTTTTTGGAAAAAAGTTTTAAAAGCCTTTCTTATACTCTCTTTTTGATTAGTAATATCATCTATTGTATATTTATTTAAGGACAAATAGTCATATAACATTTTTGTATGTATATTGTTAAAATCTTCGCAATAAAATTTAAAATCAATATTCTTTTCTAAAAAAGCTAAAGTTAAGTTATATATGCTATTTTCCGCCATTTGTCTTTCATTTTTATTATAATAATTTGTATTATAGTAGTATTTTATCACTAAAATAAAACTAAATTCAAATACAATCTACTATTTTTTATATTTAACTAATATCTTTAAAAGTAGTGCAAATTGTTTTGGATATATTTTTATTAAATTTTTAAATCTAGCTGTAATTACAACTGACTTTAAATCATCTAACTCTTTATTAAAAAATGACCGTTTTATTTGCATATACAAAAACCCTATTATCAAGCACTAAATCTAAAGCATTAGCTAAAACAATCTTTTCTACATCTTGTCCCGCTCGTTGCATATCTTGCCAACTATACCTATGGTCAACTTTTATAATGCCTTGGTCAATAATAGGACCTTCATCTAAATCATTATTTACAAAATGTGCAGTTGCCCCTATCATTTTTACACCTCTATTAAATGCTTGTTTATATGGATTTGCCCCTATAAAAGCTGGTAAAAATGAGTGATGAATATTGATTATTTTATTTGAAAAATGTTCTACAAAATCTGGAGTTAAAATTCTCATATATTTTGCAAGTACTATATAGTCAAAATTGTACTCTTTTATAATAGCCAAAACTTTTTGTTCATGTTCAGCTCTTTTTAGATTATCTGCTGGTACAAAATGGTAGTTAATTCCAAATTTTTCACATAAAGGTCTAAGTGTTTCATGATTTGAAATAACACATTCAATATCAGCTTTCAAATCACCACCATCATGACGAATTAATAAGTCACCCAAACAGTGGGACTCTTTTGTAGCTAATATTACTATTTGCTTTTTTTGAACCTTTTTTATCTCTATATTTGCCTTTTGTGGTAACTCTTTTTTTAGAGTTATTAAAAGAGAATCTATATCAATATTCCCACTTATCTCTGTTCTCATGAAAAACTTATCATGTTCGTTATCAACAAATTCACTATTTTCTTCAATATTTGCATCTAACTCAAATAAAATTTTTGAAACTTTATAAATTAACCCTTTTTGGTCTGGAGAATCTATCAAAATAACATATTTACCCAAAACTACTCCTTTGTTATATTAAACCCAAATTTTTCTTTTATCTTCTCTATTTTTAACTCTTTTATTTTTTTACCAAGTTCACTACCTGATAAATTAAGTGATTTTATAATATTCTCATCTATAATTATTGTTAATTTTTCATCATATATAGACATCTCTTTTGCTATTTTTTGAATATCTTCATGATAATTTTCCAAATATAGATAAATAGGCATCTCTAATGCCAAAATTGCTAAATTTAATCTATCTTCAATAAATATATTTGGTTGCAGTTTGTATATATTTTTATAATGATTTGGCAACTTCAATTTTCTACATATGTCAAATATATCTATATTCAACTCTTTAGACAAAATATATAAAAAATAGTATTCATAAACTCTAATATCAAAATTTTGATAGTTCAATTTAAATAGTTTATAAATCTTTAAAAAATCTATAAATAATAGTTCTAAATTTAATAATTTTTTAGCAATATCCAATTTTAACAGATAAAAAAGAGCATAATGCAAATGTTTTCCCAAAAAAAGTTTTTGAAATTCTAAAAAAATTCTATCACTGCTTAAATCATCTAAAGGTATCTCTTTTAATACTTCAACACACTTTTTATCTATTTTAAATCCAAATCTGGCACTAAATTGAACAGCTCTAAGAACTCTCAAACTATCTTCAGCAAATTTGATTTTATTGATAATTTTTATTTTTTTATTTTTAATATCAGACAAACCATCAAAAAAATCCAATAATTGTCCATCAAAAATATTTACCATCAAAGCATTCATGGTAAAATCTCTTCGACTAGCCCCTACAATCTCATCATAAGCAACCTCTACATCAAAAGCTTTATGCCCTACTCCAACTTTTGTCTCAACTCTTGGCAATGAAATGTCAATAGAGTTATATTTATATACAAAAAAAGATTTTCCAACTCCAATAGCTCCAATTTGCTCCATTAACCGTTCAAATTGAAATTTTGTTATTCCATATACCTCTATATCCAAATCTGTAATTGGCATATCTAAAAAATAGTCTCTTACAGCACCACCTACGATGTAAGCTCTACTTGTACTACTTTTTAAAATATTTTTTATATATAAAAAATCGCTAAGAATATTATCAGGAATGTTTTTTAAAATCATCTGTTGATAGACAAATCTTCCACCCTTTTATCTATCAATGCAAGTAGATATTCAAAAAAGTTAAGTATTAAATCTATTTTTGTATCAATACTTTTATTATTTGGTGATTGTAAACCTTCAAACAACACTAAAACTCTCTCTCTCAAAAGTGTTAAAAAAAGTATCTCTTCATCACTATATTTAGGATTTTTAATAGTTTTTAAACTACTGTCTATACTTTCATGAATTAAACTATTCTCTTTTTCCATAGCTTTTTGGTCTAAATGCTCTTGTATAGTTAGCTTTGGTTTATATATGATTTTTGGTTTAACTTTGACAGGCTCTTCTTCGATAACTTTTTGTGGTTGTTTTTGTTCAACTTGCTGATATTTTATATTTATATCATCATCTTTTTCTATTTCAGCTAATGTAGATAGTATTAAATCTTTTAAATCCATAATTTTAACAACCACCTTTCAAATTCTTTGAATTCTGTATCGCTCTCCATGAGAACAAAAAATTTTTTCATCTCTTTATTCAAACCACTAAATTTTTTTCTCTCACTACTTAATCTTTTAATTGCAATTTTAGCTTCAATGTTATTAGAATCGTTTTTTAAAATCTCTTTATATATCTCAAGGGCTTCATCTTTTAACCCTTGATTTTCATAAACAGAAGCTAAAGTTAATGTTTTCATGAACTTATTTTATAGCATATTGAGCTATAATTGAACCTATTTCATTTGTTGTACAAATCTCTTTTGCACCATATTCAGATATATCTTTTGTTCTATACCCTTCATGAAGAGCTTTTTTAATTCCATTATCAATCATATCTGCAGCAGTTGTTTCATTTAAAGAGTATCTAAGCATCATAGAAGCACTTGCTATTGTTGCTATTGGATTTGCAATACCTTGATTTGCAATATCTGGTGCAGAGCCATGAATTGGTTCATAAAGTGCAATTTTTCCACCCATAGATGCAGAAGGAAGTAAACCAATCGAACCACTAAGCATACTAGCCTCATCACTCAAAATATCTCCAAAAATGTTACCTGTTAATATTACATCAAACTGTTTAGGGTCTCTAAT
>JACAEZ010000218.1 GCA_013388565.1 Campylobacterales bacterium
GTCCAATATTCATTAAAATCATTTCAAATGAGATAAAAGATTTAAAAAATACCATCATCAAAAGACCAGTAAAAAAGACACTAGCTATACAAAAGTGAAAAATTGGGGTAAAAAATCTTACTTTTTTAGCCATTGTTATAAAATCTTTTTCTGTTGAGATATAGAAAAAATTTCGAAGTATAAAAAATGATAGTAAAACGATAAAAATTATATGTAAGTGCAAACTCATATTTTCTATTTCATTCATAAAAAACCTTAATGTTTTTATGGTATTATATAAGCATAGAACTTGATAAGGAATAAAATGGAAGTCTCAATTTTTGAAGCTTGTAAAATAATAAATAGTATAAATTTTAAACCCATATTAGAGATAGAGCCTATAGAAAATTGCTTGAATAGAGTGGTTGCTGAAAATATATATGCGAAAATGTCACTTCCTAGATTTAATAACTCTGCTATGGATGGGTATGGTATAAAGATTAAAAATTCAAATTTTGAGTTGAAAGTAGTTGATTGTATATATGCTGGATTAACAACAGATAGAGAGATTGGTGAAAATGAGTGCATAAAAATCATGACGGGTGCAAGGGTGCCAAGTAGTGTGGAGGCTATTATTCCAAAAGAGGATTGTAGAGAGATTGATGGAAAAATAGTTATTGAAAAAAGTTTTAAGTTAAATCAACATATAAGATTTATAGGTGAAGATGTTAGTGAAAATGAGTTGTTGATTGCTGAAGGTGAAAAGATAAATTATTCTCATATTGGTTTACTTGCTAGTCAAGGAATAACTCATTTGAGAATATACAAAAAACCAAAAGTAGCTATATTTGGAACAGGTGAAGAGATAAAATATCATTATGAAAGTTTAGAACCTTCTCAAATATATAATTCAAACACTCCTTCAATGTTAAAACAGGCTGAAAATTATGGAGCTTTGAGTGTTTTTTTGGGAAATATTAAAGATAATAAAAAAGATTTACTAAATTTAGTAGAAAATTTACAAAATTTCGATATGATAGTAACATCTGGTGGTGTTAGTGTTGGTGATAAAGATTTTACAAAAGATGTATTTTTAGAGAGTGGTATGGAGCTGTTTTTTGATAAAATAGAGATGAAACCAGGGAAACCTACAACATTTGGTAAAATAAATAACTGTTTTATATTAAATTTACCAGGAAATCCATTAGCTTGTATGGTAAATTTTAATATTTTTGGTAGATTGATTATTAATAATTTATTAAAATTAAAATCTAAAAATTTAAGTTTTATAGAGACAAAAATTTCTTCTGATTTTTATTTAAAAAAAGGGAGAGACAGTGTTATTTGTGGTTTTTTTGATGGATGTAAGTTTCATGTATCAGAAAAAAATTCTCCAGGAATGGTAAGTGTAATTTCTAAATGTAATGGTGCTATTATTGTAGATAAGAGTAGAGATAGTTTTAAAGTTAACGAAAGTGTTAAATTTTTGCCTTTTAATTTTGAATTTTTGGCAGATGAGTTTTTAGATTTTATAACGAAATAAACAAAAGAGGTAATATAATGGACGATTTTTTAAAAAGTTTGAGTCACTTAAGGGTTATTTGTGCAGAAGATGAAGCTGGTATTAGAGAAAATTTGGTTGATTTTTTAAAAATATATTTTGAAGAGGTGTATGAGGCAAAAGATGGGGCTGAAGCACTTGAATTGTTTAAAATTCATAAACCAGATGTAGTAATTACTGATATATTAATGCCTAGACTTGATGGAATAGGGCTTTCTAAAGAGATAAAAAAAATATCTAAAGATACGAAAATAATTATATCTTCTGCTTATAGTGATACTAGCTATTTTCAAGAAGCTATTGATATTGGTATATTTGGTTACATGATGAAGCCATTTAATAAAAGTAAAATTGAAGAGATTTTGGCTAAATGTGCTAAAGAGATAACTTATCAAAAAAATATCGAAGAGAGTAAAAAAGAGATAACTGAACAAAATATGAAATTGATAGAAGAGGTGAAATTAGAAAAAGAGAAAGCAGAAGAGGCTTTAGGTACACTTATTCAAAAATTGAAGTATGAAACAATTGGTGAAATGGTTCATGTTATTACACATCAATGGAATAATAATTTAAACAGTATAAATTTGCTAATAGGAACACTATTTGAGATTATGGAAAATAATAATATAGAGTCTATAATAGATGATGATGAGTTACAAATGTATCAAAAAGTTCAAAATCAACTTGGTGAACAGGTTAGATTTTTGGCAGAGACTATATATGATTTTAAAACATTCTTTAAACAAGATAGATTAATGAAGTGTTCTGATTTTAGTGATATTGTCAAAAAAGCTATAAATTTAATAAAACAACCAATCGAAAAACATAATATAAGTGTAGTAGTTGAATCAAAACTGCAAGTTGAACAACTTACAGTTTGTTGTAATACTGGAGAGTTAAAACATGTTGTAATAAATTTAATAAAAAATGCTTGGGATGCAATAGATAGCAAAATATCAAATGATTGTTATTTTAAAGGTTTGATAAAAATTGTATTAAAACAAGATGATTTTTATGGAATAGTTGAAATAGAAGATAATGGTGGTGGTATTCCAAGTGAGTTGTTAGATAAAATATTTGAACAACATTTTACCACTAAGGGTGATAA
>JACAEZ010000219.1 GCA_013388565.1 Campylobacterales bacterium
CAACTATACCAAATGTAAGCATATATTTTGTAGCTTTATGTTCTAAAGATTTTCCAACTAAATAGTTAAAAATCATACTTCCTAACAGCAAAGGTAAGTAAATAACATTCCACCAACTATAAAAAAATAGACTTCCACCGACAAGCCAAACTTTTGAGCCAACTATTAGTCGTTTTGAAGTTAGATAAAAATAACCAAAAAACATGATAGGTAAAAATAAAAAGATAAATTCGTAGGAGTTGAAGAGCATTTATTTTTCCAATATCGTAAAATATTTTATTATATTTGATACGAATATGATAAAAATCTATATTCTTTATCTAAAAATAAAATTATTTTGCGATAATAATAAAATTTGACATAAATTAAGCTGATATTTTTCTCATATTCGTAAAAATATAATTGTCGTTACTATAAAAAGGACGATAATCGTATGCTTACTGTAAAAGAGATTTCAGAAAAATTTAACGTTCCTAAAAGCACACTTTACGGTTGGGAAAAAGAGAGAAAAGAAGTGTTTGATTATTTACAAAATTCCAACGACAATCATGAACTGCTAAGAGAACTCTCTATTTTGATAGAAAAATATTCAAAGAGTGTTTGTGCTGATTTTGAGATAGATGAGATTGAGTATGTTTTGAATGTTGGGATTGAAAATATCAAAGTTGATGAGATTGAAAAGTTGCATTTGATATATTCGCAATTAATCACTAAAGATATAAAGCAAAATGGCGAGTTTGTACTTGAGATTTATCAAAAATTAAAAAATCTAAATTTAATTGAGAGGTATATTTTTGTGTCTCGCATAAAAAGTGTGAAAAAGTTAAAAGCTAAAAATGAAGATAAAAAAGAGGCGATAATGCACTATTTTAAAGAATTTTTGAAAATTTAAGTTAAAATTATTTCATATTATAAAAAAATTAATAAAGTATAGGTTTTAATGAAAAGAGTAAAAGCAGTTATTGAATATGATGGTTCAAAATTTTTAGGTTATCAATCGCAACCTCACAAAAATACCGTTTCTGATAAAATAATCGAAACATTAGAGATACTAAAAATATCTTCAAAAATAAATGGAAGTGGTAGGACTGATGTTGGTGTTCATGCAACTTATCAAGTTTGTGATTTTTTATTGCCAACTTATTGGCATGATTTAAAAAAATTTAGCTATTTTTTTAATAAAACAGTTCCATCTTCTATTAGATTAAAAAAAATAGAGTTTGTAGATGATAGTTTTCATGCAAGATTTAGTGCGAAAAAACGGGCTTATAGATATATTTTAACAACTAAATACAGTTCACCATTTTTAGCAGATTATGTTACATTTGTAAAGAGTATTGATGAAGAGAGAGTTAAAAACTCAATAAAACTGTTTAAAGGTGTTTTTGATTTTAAACTTTTCAAAAAAAATGGAAGTGATGAAAAAAGTACAATTAGAGAGATTTACAGAACAAATTTTTATAAACATGGTGATTTTTATGTCCTTTATTTTGAAGCAAATGGATTTTTGAGAAGCCAAGTTAGAATGATGGTGGGTTTTTTACTTCAAATATCAGATAAAAAGTTAGATGAAAATCAACTACTTGAACAGTTAAACGGCAAAAAAAAACACTCGCACACATTAGTACCAGCAAATGGACTCTATTTATCGAAGGTTTGGTATTAAAAATTTTACAAAATCTAAAACCTCTCTTCTGGTTTTCCAAAATAGTATCCTTGTGCATAATCAACTCCAAGTGTTTTTACCATATCATAAATCTCTTTTGACGATACAAACTCTGCAACTGTTTTCATATCTAATGCTTTTGCAAGTTCTACAATTGCTTTGATGATAGTCTGTTTTTCAGTTTGCTTATCACAATTTTGAATAAACATTCCATCTATTTTTATAAAATCTGATTGAAGTGATAATAGTCTGCTAAAGTTTGAATTTTCACTACCAAAATCATCTATCGCTATTAATGAACCACTTTTTTTGAGCATAGTTATCATATCTCTTATTTTTATATCATCGTTTGAAAGTGTCAAATTCTCTAAAATTTCAAATGTAACATTTGAGAGATTTATACTATATTTAGATGCTTGTGCATTGATAAAATCCACCATCGTATCATCTAAAACATCTCTTTGAGTTAGGTTTATTGAAAAATGAATATCACTATTTGCAAAAGATTTAAATGAATCTATGATAATTGATTTAGTTACATGACCTAACATTCCAAGTCTATTGGCACTATTTAGAAATTTATTTGGTGGAATGATTGTATCATTGTCTCTAATTCTTGCTAACACCTCATATTTTACAATCTGTTGTGTCTCAATATCAACGATTGGTTGAAAAAATGGGATAATTTTATTATCCAAAATCAGAGTTCGTATATTTTTTAAAGATGATATGCTTTCATGCTCTTCTTGAACAAATTGACTATTTTTATCATATATTATATAGTTTCCACTACCTTGATTTTTTGCATAATCGAGTGCATATTCTGCTTCTATAATTGATTTTTCATAACCATCAATTTTTGTAACTCCGATACAAAAATTAACAAAATTATCAATCATGTCAATTTTCAAAGTCAAAGTATCAAAATAGTTAAAAAGATTTTTACAAAACATCTCAATAGATATTTCATCATAATTTTTAGAAATTATTGCAAATCTGTCTATACTTAATTTATAAATAGAGTAATTTTCTTGTTTGTTTATAAAATCTCTTAGAAGTTCTGAAGTAGCTTTTAATATTTTATTGCCATACAAAAAACCGTTTAGCTTATTGTATGTATTAAAGTTATTAATATCAAAAATAAA
>JACAEZ010000231.1 GCA_013388565.1 Campylobacterales bacterium
GCTAAAACACTTTTGCCAGAAAGGTTCATGTATGTTTGAGGTTTTAGTATAAAAAGCTCGTTTGACTTATAAAGTTCACCTTCAAAAGAGCTTTTTGTAAGATTTGAAAAGGAGTTATTTTTTAAAATATAATCGCAAATTAAAAAACCTATATTATGTCTATTTAATTTATATTTTTCACCAGGATTGCCAAGACCAACAACTAACATAGTTTATAATTAAAAACTATAATATTTAATCTCCCAAAAGAGAGATTAAAATTATTTAGCTTTTATAACACCTGTTACAGATACTCTATCTTCATCTAAGATAGTTATTCCAGCTGGTGCTTGTACATCTCTAACAAGAACAGAAGCACCAACATCAAGTTTAGAAACATCTACTTCAATAGCTGGTACTAAAAACTCTGGTTTTGTTTTAACTTTTAATCTTTTTTTAGAAATAATTAAAACACCTTTATTTTTAAGACCAATAGGAGTTCCAACAGTTTTTACAGGAATTAAAAATTTACCTTCAACACCTTCAGTTAATGCTCTTAAATCAACATGTTTAAACATACCAGTTACAGGGTCTTTTTGATACTCTTGAATAACAACATTGTACTCTTTATCAGCTACTTTTACAGTAAAATTTAAGTTATCTTTATTTTTCACAGCTTTTAAAAATTCATTTGTTTTAAATGCTGCATTTACATTCTCCATGCCTTTAGCATAGATATTTGCAATTAGATAACCATTTCTTCTAAGCTCTTTTGTAGCACCCTTAGAAGTACTCTCTCTAATTATACCTTCTAACATAATTTTTCCTTAAATTTATTTTTGAGGGTGGAATTTTACTAAAAATTAGTTTAATTTAAGTTTAGTTTTTATACAAACCTCAAGTATTAATATCTGTAAATAGTTGTTTTTTTTCTTGGGGCATCACAATACACTCAATAAAATCTAAAATAAATATTGTTCCTTCATTTATTTTAGATTTTATTGAGATTTGTATTTTATGATTATCACAAAACTCTTTAACTATGCTAAGTCCTATTCCAGCGCCTTTTGCATTTTTGTCTTCTTGGAAATATCTATCAAAAATCAATAAAATTTTATCATGTGATATGCCAATTCCACTATCAATTATTTTTAATTTACCATTTTTTAGTTCAACTTTTACAAAACCATTTTCAAAATTATATTTGATTGCATTATCTATTAAATTATTAAAAGCTTTTATAAACTCTATTTTGTCCGCAAAAATTGTTAAATTGTCTATATCATGAGAGATTGTTAGTTTTGTTAGTTGTGAAAAATTTTTCAATTCATCTTCAATTACTGTTTTAATATTAAAATACTCTTTTTGTATATCAAAAATTTCTTGTTTTATAACTCTATCTACTCGTTCATAATATTTGATAAGTGTTGAAGAGGCTTTTTCTATTCTATTTAATCTCTCAATTTTTTTTAAATCTAACTCATTTTTTTTAAGCATTGATACATTTGCTTTGATTGTACTAACTGGAATGTTTAGTTCATGAAGAGTCTCTTTTAATAGAGTGTCTAATTTTTCATTTGTTTCAAATATCGGTTTTAGTGATTTTTTTGCCAAAAAATAACCAAAAATCATAGAAAAAAATAGAGATACTATCAATAGTGAAAATAAATTTTCTGGAGTTAAACCAAATAGTTTAAACCAAATAAATGCAAAAACAATTATTATAAATATAGAAATTAAAAAATGTAATGTTATATAAAGAGTTTGGTTTATATTTTTTTTAGAGTTTAAATCTATAGCCAACTCCTCTAATATTTTCAATTATTTCTCTTCCAAGAATTTTTTTTAAGTTATTGATATAAACTCTTAAACTTCCTTCACTAGAGTCATCATTTTGCCAAAGTGTTGACATTATCATCTCTTTTGTTACTACAGAATTTTTATTTATTATTAATTCATGAAGCAATAAAAGCTCTTTTGGACTAATATCTAAATCAATGCCATCTTTATATAATCTTTTTAAACTCATATCAAATGAAAAATAGTTATCAATAATAAATAGATTTTTTTTATTCAATCTTGAAAATAGAGCATTTATTTTAAAAAGTAGTTCATCTAAATCAAATGGTTTTTTTAAATAATCATCGCAACCCGCCAAAAAACCTCTTTTTATAAACTCTTTGTCATTATATGATGTTAAAAAAAATGTTGGTGTTAAATCATTTGCACATCTTAACTCTTTTAAAAGTTCTATGCCATTCATGTCAGGAATATTTATGTCTAATAAATATAAATCATATCTATGTTTATATGTAAACTCAATCGCCTCTTTAGAACTTTTAGCTAAGCTTATTTCAAACTCATTTTCACTTAAAAAATCTTCTAAACTCTCTGCAAATAGTTCATCATCTTCAACTACTAATATTTTAAACAAAATAATTTCCCTTACATTTCATTTAACTTTTTCATAATCTCTTCGATAGGTATATTGAGTTTATTGGCTACATCTGTTGGATTTAAATTCATATCTTTAATAAAAATAATAGCAGATTCTAATTTAGCTTTTTGCTCACCTATAAATATGCCTCTATATTCGCC
>JACAEZ010000221.1 GCA_013388565.1 Campylobacterales bacterium
GGGTTTTGATAAAACCAAATTTAAAAAACAGTCTCCATCAACCGCAATTAATTCAAAAAAAACCGTACTTGTTTATGACAGCTGCCATAAGCGATTATAAACCAAAATTTAAACAATCTGGAAAACTAAAAAAAGAGCTTTTAGGTGAAAATTTTAATTTAGAGCTTGAATTAAATAGCGATATTTTAGAAAACATTAATAAAGATGGTATCTACTCTGTAGGTTTTAAAGCTGAATATGATGAAAATAGCGGTTTTAAAAGTGCTACATCTAAACTAAATAGACTTAATTTAGATGCAATTTGCCTAAATTTTATATCAAAAAATAGTTTTGGCAGTGATGAAAATGAGGTTGATTTAATTTTAAAAGATAGAGTTATAAGATTAGAAAAAGATGATAAATTAAATATTGCTTTAAAATTGATTGACTGTTTAAAAGATGTTCATGATAGATAGGCTTTCAAATCTATCCAAACTTGAAAATTTTTTATCAAAATTTGATGTAAAAGAGTTTAATGCAAAACTTCCAATGGGTTTGGAGGTGATTAAAAAGAATTCGCATAACAGTTATGAACTCAAACTTGGCAATTTGGTAGTGACTAGCAAAAGTGAAAATGCACTTGATGTTGGAAAAAAATATTGGGCTAGTGTCTCTAAAAGTTCGGTTGGCTCGATTGTCATTTCAGATTTAGTCAAAAAGCCACCATTTTTTCAAGAAAAATTACCATTTTTTGTCGATGTTGAGATTTTCAAAAAACTTGTCACAGAAGAAAAAGAGCCTACAAATATCTATAAACAGCTTATTTTTGAAAACATGGCAAATGCCAAATCAAAAGAGGATTTTTTGTTTAATGGAAATATTTTGTTTGGCTTAAATCAAAATGTATTTACAATTCCACTTAAATTAGATAATAACAAAGCGATAATTCAATATAAAAAAAGCAAAAAAAAGCAAAATGAAAATGAACAGACTAAAATAGATTTTTATGCTGGGTTTAATAATTTAGGGCAAATTGATGGTGAAATTTTTTTAAATGGTGATAGTTTGAGTCTAAATTTGGGGGTTGAGTATAAAAATTCACTGACACATTTAGAAAATGAGTTAGAGGATTTGACGATTTTTGATAAAATAAATATATATTTGAAAAAGAATATTAAAGAGTTGTTTGAGTTTAAAAACTCTCTTTTAGATATAAAAGGATAATTTTTGATAACAAATTTACCAAAACATGTAGCAATAATCATGGACGGAAATGGCAGATGGGCGAAAAATAGAGGTTTAAACCGTGTAAAAGGTCATGAAAGGGGTGCTGAAGTTGTTCGAGAGATTACAACAGCCGCATCAGATATAGGGATAAAATTTTTAACACTTTATGCTTTTAGTACAGAAAATTGGAAACGACCAAAAATGGAAGTTGAATTTTTGATGAAACTACTTGATAGATACCTCAAAAATGAGTTGCCAATCTACATGAAAGAAAATGTAAAATTTGAGACAGTCGGTGATTTGTCAAAATTTTCTAAAACTTTGCAAAAAACTATCCAACATATCAAAAATAAGACAAAAAATAATAGCGGTTTGACACAAATTTTAGCACTAAATTATGGCTCACGAGATGAGATAATTAGAGCAATTAAAAAATTAAACGAAAATCATGAAGATATAAATGAACAAAATTTAGAAAAATATCTTGACAGTGCAAATTTTGGAGATGTTGATTTGCTTATCAGAACAAGCGGTGAAGTGCGAGTTTCAAACTTTCTACTTTGGCAAATAGCTTATGCTGAAATGGTTTTTACAGATACTTTGTGGCCTGATTTTAACAAAGATGAGTTTTATGATATTTTAAAAGAGTATGGAAATAGAGATAGGAGGTTTGGCGGTGTTTGAGATAGTTTTTATATCACTTTTTGGGCTTGTTTTTGGCTCATTTTTAAATGTTGTTATATATAGAGTACCGCTTGAACAAAGTGTAGTAACTCCAAGGTCAAGTTGTCCAAATTGCGGTAACTTAATCAAATGGTATCAAAATATCCCAATTGTTTCATATATCGCACTAAAAGGTAAATGTGCAAATTGCGGTATCAAAATACCTATTCAATATCCGCTAGTTGAGTTCATGACGGCTATGCTTTTTGTAGCTATTTATTTTAAAAATGGAATTGATTTAAACTACATCTTTTTAGTTTTACTGTTTAGTTTGTTACTGGCACTCTCCATGATTGATTTGAAATATTTAGCAGTGCCTGATAGCATAAATTTATTAGCATTTTTAGTTAGCATTTTTGTAACTCAAAACTATTTAGAAAATATCACAAATGCACTTATCATGGCTGGTTTTTTTACGATGCTTAGATTTTATGTCTCATTTGCTTTAAAAAAAGAGGCAATGGGCGAAGGCGATATTACAATAGGCGGTATCATGGGAGCAGTTTTAGGAGTTGAGCTTTCATTTGCTGCACTTTTTATATCAGCACTAATCGCACTTCCATTTTCAGTAATAAACAAGCAAATTCCATACATTCCATTTTTAACATCAGCACTTTTAATTACATATCTGTTTGATGAGACAATACTAAATATAATAAACAAAATCTATGGCTAATACAAAAAAATATCTATTAAACCACTTTAACAC
>JACAEZ010000222.1 GCA_013388565.1 Campylobacterales bacterium
TCACTAGGCTTAGGCTTAGCAATAGTAAAATATATCCTAAAACTTCATGGAACAGACCTATACATAAAAAGCAAAGTAGGCGAAGGTTCTACATTTTCTTTTGGGATAAATGGTTAAAAAATATAATATATTATAATTGTATAAATTATAATAAAGGGTATGTAATGTTAGAATATGGTATTTAAACAGTTATGACAAATCCTACTCTCATAACAAAATCTTCAGAAATAATTAAGATAGTTGATAATAAAAATCATGAAGTAAGAGCTTTTATTCTTCCTGTGAGTTATGCCCCATTGATAGAAAAACTTGAAAAAGAGAGAGCATATAAAGAGTGGGTATTAATGAAAAAAATAGAGTTGAAAAAATCAAAAACTAATATGTCTAAATTTAATGATATAGAAGATTTAAGTGAAGTCGGTTTTGATAGTATTAATGAATATTTGAAAGATTAAGATGAAAAAAAGGTGATATTTGTCTTGTAGAATTTGGTAAAAGTAGAAATAGTTTTGAGTTTGGTAAAAATAGACCAGTAATACTTTTTCAAACAGATAAGTTAAATTATGCGATAGAAGATGGTATTTATGATTATTGTTTAGTTATACCTCTTTCAACGACTAATGATATTGTAACGAGTGATTTTAGATTAGAGATAAAAGCTAGAGAAAAATTAGAAAATAATAGTTTTGCTGTTTGTAATAGTATATGTTTTTTGCATAAAAAATATTTTAACGAAAAATTAGCCTCTTTAGATAATTATGAAATTGAATTAATAAACAATATAGTTAAAAATGTATTTGACATTTCACACATTTCGTAAATAAACAATAACAATCTTTTTGATACAATTTTTTAAATATTAAAAAAAATATGGAGATTGTCATGCTTATAAAAAATGGTACTATTTGTGATAAAGATTGTTTTGAAAAAAAAGATGTATATATAGAAAATGGTAAGATAAAGTTAATTGGTGATAATTTAAATATTGATACAAAAAATGTTATAGATGGTACAGATTTAATCTTGATGCCTTCATTTATAGATTTGAATGTTAGAGTTAAAAATGATACTTTGAATGTTAATTCTATAAAAAATGTTTGTAAAGAGGCTTTAAAAGGTGGTGTTTGTTCGATTTCTTTAATGCCTGATTGTGAGCCTAGTATTGATAGTGAGAGTGTTTTGGAGTTTATTCATGCACAAACAAAATATTCTCAAATAGTAAATCTGTATCCAAAAATAAATGCTACTGACAAAGATGGTAAATTAAGTAATATTTCTATTTTATTAAAACATCATGCAAAAGGTATTTTTTTAAACTCAAATAATAGTGGGAATATTATAAGAAGAGTTTTTGAATATGCTTTAATGCGAAAAGAGAGAGTTTTTTGCTCGTTTGAAGATAAAAGTATCTCTTCAAATGGTGTCATGAATGACTCTTTGATTGCCTCAAAATTGGGACTTCCGACTATTAGTGATATTGGTGAAATTAGTGAAGTTGCGAAAATTATAGAGTTTGGAATGTTTATAAAAGCTCCAATTTACTTTAGTCAAATTGCTACAAAAAGGTCGATAGATTTAATTTCAAATGCTAAAAAAGATGGGCTTGACTGTTTTTGTGAAGTTTCAATCCACCATTTGGCATTGAATGATGAGCTTTGTGATGATTTTAATACAACGGCAAAGATAAAACCACCATTAAAAGATGAGTTCATGAGAGCTACTTTAATAGAAGCTTTAAAAGATGGCAAAATAGATACAATCACATCTTTGCAATCATCAAAATCAATAACACATAAAGACCTTTCATTTGAAGAGGCAGCCTTTGGACTTGATGAGATAGGAGAATTTTTTGCAATTTGCTACACATATTTGGTAGAAAATAGTATTTTAACTCTTCAAAATTTAAGTAAACTTTGTTCATATAATCCATCAATTGCACTAAATCTTACAAATAAAGGTGTGATAAAAGAGGGATTTGATGCAGATTTGATATTGGTTGATTTAAATAGTTCTAAAAAAATTGAAAATAGTTGGTCAATGTATAATAATCAAACATTAAAATCAAAAATTGTAAAACATATTGTAAATGGTGAAGTGCTTTATAGTGTTGATTAAAAAGGGGAAAATATGCACACTTTGACAATAAAAGTAAATGATGAGGGGTATTCGCACTTAATGTATATTTTACAAAATTTATCAAGTGTTGAAGTATCTGAAAATATAGCTATTGATGAAAATAAATCAAGAAAAAAGTTTTTAAATAGAATAAAATCTTCAAAAATGATATAAAAAATAATAAGATATTAAATTTTGATTTTCAAACATTTTTAAAAGATATTGAAGATGTTTAATATCAAACAAACGGAAAGTTTTAGAAGAAATTCTAAAAAGTTTTTCAAAAAACATAAAGGTTTAGTTGTTGATTTTGAAAAATTTATATCTAAACTTCAAAATAACCCTTTCGAACCATCTTTGCAAACACATAAGTTAAAAGGTGAATTGAAAGAGTTTTGGTCATACAGTTTAAATTATGAGTATAGAGTTGTTTTGATAATCATGATTACAGATAAAGAGGTAACTTTAATTGATATTGGTTCACATGATGAAATCTATTGATAAAATAGATATATCATTAAATAAGGATTTTCATGGACTATTTTAAAATATTAGATGACTCAAAAATTATGTGCAATTTATGTTCACACTATTGCAAATTAAAATTAGAGCAAGTTGGTATTTGTGGAGTGAATAAAAACGGTTTTGGAAAATTGGAAAATTTGGTTTTTAATCATCCATCTGCACTTCATATAGACCCAATCGAAAAAAAACCACTTTACCACTTTTTGCCATCATCAAAAAGCCTATCACTAGGCACTGTAGGGTGCAATTTTAAATGCCCTTTTTGTCAAAATTGGCAAATATCTCAAACTCATAATATAGATAATTCAGTAAATATAACAAGCAGTGAAATTGTTTCAATGGCTATAAATAATGGTTGCAAATCAATCTCTTATACATATAATGAACCTACAATTTTTTATCCATATGCAAAAGAGATAGGATTAAAAGCAAAAGAACATGGAGTTAAAAATATTTTCGTTACCAATGGGTTTCAAAGTCATGATATGATTTTAGATATGAAAAGTTTTGTTGATGGTGCAAATGTTGATTTGAAATCTTTTAATAAAGAGTATTATAAAAAAGAGCTTAAAGGTGAACTTGATATAGTATTAAATAATATTAAAGAGATGGTAAAAAATGGTATTTGGGTTGAAATAACAACTCTTTTGATAGATGGAATAAACTCATCAGCCAAAGAGATTGAACAAATGGCAAGATTTATCAAAGATGAGGTTGGTGATTTTGTACCATGGCATTTGAGTGCTTTTCATCCAGATTATAAAATGTTAGATAAAGAGCATACAAAATTTCAAACATTACAAATAGCTTTTGATATAGCTAAAAATGTTGGGTTAAGGTATGTTTATTTAGGAAATGTGAAAAATGATACTCATACAATTTGTCCAAATTGTCATGAAGTGTTGATAAAACGAGATGGATTTTTCGTCTCTTTAAATAGAGTTCAAAATGGACACTGTTTTAATTGTAACTATAAATTAGATGGAGTATTTTCATGAAATTGTTAATTATTAGACATACTGTTGCACTTGAAAGATTTGAGTGGAGTGAAGATGATTTGCTTAGACCAATATCAAAAAAAGGTGAAAAAGTAGCAGAGGAATTTTTTTCAAAAATTTCAAAAATTTATGATGATTTAGAGATGATTATCTCTTCAAAAGCTACAAGAGCTATTCAAACAGCAACAATTTTAAAAACATTTTATCTGAAATCTTCATACAGTGAAGACAAAAGATTAAATCCTGGTGCTAATTTTAATGATTTTGTTAGTATCATAAAAGAGAATTATGATAAAGATTGTATCGCAATTGTAGGTCATGAACCAGAACTTAGCGAGTTTGTAAGTATGCTTTGCTCTAGTGGAAATGTTAGAATGAAACTTAAAAAACCATCTTTAGTTGAAATTACACTCTCTAGTTTTGATGTTGGAGAGATAAAAAATATTATTAATCCTAAAATATTGAAATGATATTTGAAAGATTAATAATTATTGATTAAACTATTTTTGGTTGAGTAAATCCTGAAATTGTATCACAAATTTAATGCATTATTTAACCTGCAATCAAAATAAATAGCAAGTTGCGATTATATTAAGAGACCAATTTCTAATTGGCATAGTCCATTTTTTTTGGGCATTTAAAATTACCATATAGAGTAACTTCAATAAACTTTCATCATTAGGAAAAGTTCCTTTTGTCTTAGTGAGAGTTCGAAATTGTCGATGAACTGACTGACTCAATTATATTAGTAGTGCAAATAACTCTTCTAATATCTTCTGGATATTTAAAATAAACAGATCGCTTCTCCCACTTATTTCTCCAATATTGAAAAACTATAGGATACTTTTACACTATTTAATTCCTCTTTTTTTAACACTAAACCTCGCATTTCTAAATAAAATTAGAGTTTAGCACAATTAATTTAGTAGTTTAAGGTTTAAAATTTAACACATAACTTCTTCTAATTTACCCACTGCCAATTTTAGCAGTTTGTCTGACACTCAATGCTTATTTTATTTTGAATTGGATTTCACTATTGCTTTTGAGCAAGTGTCACAATGCTAAATGTTAATTTTAGTATCTCATCATGAGAAGCTATAAAACCATTTAAATCTTCAAGTGTTAATTGTTCGATTAATTTTAACTCTTTTTCACTGTATCCAATGCCTAAATTTTTATAGTACTCATTAAATGTCTTTGAAAGTCGTTGATTTAATGTCTCATTTCTTAAAGGTTCACTTCCAAGCAAAAACTTTTTAGCACCATCAAGCTCTTTTTGAGTTACTCCATTTGCTATAAAATCTTTGATTATCTCTTTTATAAGTTTTATAGACTCTTCCTCATTTTCGAGTTTTGTCTGCATATAACCGCTTAAATAACTATGTGAATTGTTGCTATGAACTCTAGCATAAGCTGAATATGCCAAGCCTCTTTTTACTCTTATCTCTTCCATTATTCTACTGCCAAAACCGCTACTACCTAGTATAAACATGGCAACTTTTGATTTGTAGCTGTCAATATCTGTGGATTTTACATAAAATGGAGATGCAAAATATATATAAGATTGTTGTGTATCTTTGAAAACTTTTTTTATTTCACTTTTATCGTTTGGATTAAAATACTCTATTGAACTTTTTTTACCATTTTTTAATAGTGACAATACATCTTTTGAGTATTCAATAGCTTTTTGCTCTTCTAATGCTCCACCAATTACAACTATTGCATTTTCTAAAACAAGATATGTGTTTATGAAATTTTTCAAATCTTCAAGGTTTATAGATTTTAAACTCTCTATTGTTCCACTACTTGGATATTGCATAGGTGTATTTTTAAAAACTAGCTCATTTAAATTTTTTGAAGCAATATGGTCAAAATCACTCTCTTTTCTCATGATAGAGCCAATCGTTGCTGTTTTTATCTTTTTAAATGTATCTTGTGTATAGTTTGGGTCATTTAATAACTCTTTTAACATTTTTAAAGAGTATTCAAACTCACTTTCAAGTGAACTAATCTCCAATACAAACGTTTCAAAACCGCAAGTTGCACTTAAATGTACTGCTTTTTGTTCTAGTAAATTTGCAAAATTTACACTGCCTAATTTTTTTGTACCTTCATTTAAAAGTTTTGCACTCAAAGCACCGACACCAGCTTTTTTGCCATCTTTTATACTTCCACTTGCTTGAAAAACAATTTGCATAGAAACTATTGGCA
>JACAEZ010000229.1 GCA_013388565.1 Campylobacterales bacterium
GGTGTATTTTAAATAGTGTGCTGGATTGCTATATTGTGTGTAGTTGATTTTTGGTGTAAATGATAAATTTTCAGTTAAATCATATTTTTTTTGCATTCCAACCAATAAAATATCTGAAGTTTTACAGTAAATATCATTATTATAAGGTGGAAAAAAATCAGTTGGTATCCAATCATACCCCTGCCCTGTTTGTGTGTTAAATTTATATACCCAAAATTTGTAATCTTTGTAATCTAAATCAGCCATGATAGAGTACCCTTGCAAATATAAAGGTAACTTTCCTGGACCATATCCAAACCATTGCCTTGAACCATCAAAATCACTAAAAAAGTGTCCATCAGCTCCAACATATAGATTATACCCATCGCTATCAAGCTTTGAAATACTCAAATCAAGTGAAAAATCATCACTTTTAACATTTGTAAAAGCAGATATTTGCTTTGAGTAGTGACCATTTCCTAGTTGCTCAAATGCAACAGTTCCACCTGTTATATCTTTTTTTGTGATAATATTTACAACTCCAAACATGGCATTGCCACCATAAGTAGCAGAAGCAGAACCGCGTATAACTTCTATTCTATCGATGTTATCAACACTTATTGGTAAAAAAACATGACCTTTTGCCCAATCATCTGTCTCTCTAAGCTCTGTTTCAATAGCTATATCATTAATCATCCATTTGATTTTATTTCCATTTGCCCCATACCATGAACCAACACCTCTAATGCTCGATACAACACTCTCCATACCCAAAATAACATCAAAAGCATTTTGAGCCGTTAAGTTTGTAATACCAGCTCTTTTTAAATCTTTGCCATACACAACACTCACAAGCCCTGGAACATAATCAACATTTAATTTTGTCTTTGTAGCTATTTTTGTAATTTCATTTAGTGAGTTAATTAAATCATCTGTTGAATATAATTCACAACAGATAAAAGTAGCTAAAAAAACAAATTTTTTCATGGTATTACCTAAAATTAAAGTGATTAAAAAAGTAATAATACAATAAAATTTGTTAAAATTTGTAGATAAAAAAAGCTACCTTGTTTTTAAATTACAAGATAGCTTTTAAGAGGCTTTTAGTAGTTTTTTATTTGAGTTTGAACATTAGGTAATTCATCATCTACATGATTAAATGTAAATTTAAATGTTGCATAGACTAAACCAATAACAAGACCAATAATAATTACAAAATTAATCAATTTTTTCTTTTCACTGCTCTCATTAAAATCATAATCATCCATATCTTTTAGAGATGGTTCAGCACCTTGAATTTTTGAGTTCATGATTATTCACCACCTTTTTGTAAAACATCATATCTAGGATAGACAAATACACTATCTCTATTTACTACAATATTATCTTTATCATCAAGTGCATAAGCTTTGATTTTAATAGGTATTGGTGTATCTTTTCTCTCATCTTGAACTAACACTTTTTTAGTTTCAAGTATTACAACTTTTTTAGCTTTTGCTCCAGCTTTTAACTCAAATGGCTCTTCTGGTCTGATAATTTTTATATCATCATTTCCAACAATTTCAAAGAAATATTTATGGTCTTTGTGGTCTGTATTTTGAAATAAGAATACATAACTATTTTCAACAGTAGATGTATCTATAACTTTATACAAATTACTTGTTCTATTGATATTTAAAAGCATATTCTCTTTTGTTGTACTCATCATCATAAGTCCAGCAAATACGATAGTTAAAGCAATTGCATAAGCAACTGTTCTAAATCTTATATACTTTGTTTTTTGTTTATTATCTATCTCTTGATAGCTAGTCCATGTAATTAGTGAAGGTTTATTCAATGCACCCATCACTTTTGTACAAGCATCAGCACACTCAAGACAATTTATACACTCAAGTTGTAACCCTTTTCTAATATCTATATGTGTTGGACAAATTGTAACACAGCTTTCACATCCAGTACATTCAGCATTTGGAGTCTCTGGTTTTTTCCAAAGTTTATTCCCTTTTTCATCATAAACAACACCACCTCTATTTGGGTCATATATTGTCATGATTGTATCTTCATCGTACATAACAGATTGAACTCTTGAATAAGGACAAATATATACACAAAAATCCTCTTGTAACCAAACAACATCGTAAACCAAAAATGCAGCAACACCAAGCCAAAAAATAAGCAATATTGAATGTTCACTAGCATTTGAAAGGTATTCAAAAAAATCTTCTGGCGGAATAAAATACCACATAAAATCAGCAGAAGCGACAAGAGCTAAAACAGTCCATAATAAAATAGCAACAACTTTTTTCAATTTATTTGATGCTAATGACATATCAGGCTCTTTTTGCTTATTTTTTAAGCTTTTTCTAAGTCCTAACAACTTTGTTTCTATAACATCTCTATAAATTACCCTAAAAATCGTTTGAGGACAACCCCAACCACACCATACTCTACCACCAAGTGTAGTTATAAAAAATATCCCTAAAAACATTAAAATCAATAAAAACGGCATCAAATAAAGCTCTTGCATATCAAATGCAACACCCATTAAATGCAACTGTTTATGGTCAAACGACAACAAAAATATATGATTTCCACCTATTTTTATCCATGGCAATGCCAATGAAATAACACTCAATATAAAAAAGAATACATATCTTTTTTTAGCATACGGTATCCAATCTTTTAGATACTCACTAGGTTTTTTCTTAGTGCTTTTTGCACCAACTTCTTCACTCATAGTCTCTCCTTTATTAAATTACTACATTTGATATTATCAATCATTTCCTTATAAATACTAATCTTATCAAGAATTTTCTCATCTTCATTATATTCATCTAAGTTTACAAACTCTCTCAAATTTCCGATTGATTCAGCCGTGTCTTTTCTTTCACCTATAATAAACATAGTATGCGCAGAAATATCATTCTCTTTCAGCAGCTTTACAGCTTTTTTCGCATCTCCTGGTGTAATGCCTTTCTTAAAATTCTCGAGAGTTGACTGCTTAGGATTTTCTACACCAAGGAGAAC
>JACAEZ010000236.1 GCA_013388565.1 Campylobacterales bacterium
AAAATATTAAATCAAGATGGTGTTTTAATATTATCAGGAATATTAATAAAATATAAAGATAAGATTATTAATAAATTTTCTTCATTAAAAGTAGTAGATGAAATTATTGATAATGAATGGCTTACTATAGCTTTAAAAAAGGTAAATTAATGGCAAATAATCAAAATAACAATTCTCAAAATCAAAATAACAATGATAAAAACTTTTTTAATCAAAATCCATTATTAGCTTTTGCACTATTTTCTATTATAGTAATTGTAATCTTTAAATCAATATTTTCTCCAGAAGATATGGGTTTAAGTGGGGAAAATAGTCAAAATTCTTCTGTTAGTTCTACAAAAAGTGTAAACTATTATGCTATAAAAGAGATGATAAAAAATAATGAAATAGATTATATTTCGATAGGTCAAACTACTATAAAAGCTATTTCAGAAAAAAATGGTGTTAGAACGGTATATATTGCAAAAAGAATAGTACCTGATGAAACACTTATTCCTTTATTGGATGAAAAAAAGATAGCATATGGTGGATTTAGTGAAAACAATTGGTTTACAGATATTATATTTGGATGGGTTTTACCAGTATTTATATTCTTTGGGATATGGATGTTACTTGCTAATAGAATACAAAAAAATCTAGGTGGTGGGATATTAGGTATGGGTAGTAGTAAAAAGCTTGTTAGCTCTGAAAAACCAAAAGTCCTATTTGTAGATATTGCAGGAAATGATGAAGCAAAAGAAGAGGTAGCTGAAATTATTGAATTTTTAAAACATCCAGATAGATATGTTGGTATTGGTGCTAAAATTCCAAAAGGTGTATTGCTTGTAGGACCTCCAGGAACTGGAAAAACTTTATTAGCTAAGGCAGTTGCTGGAGAAGCTAATGTTCCGTTTTTTTCCGTAAGTGGTAGTAGCTTTATTGAGATGTTTGTAGGTGTTGGTGCAAGTAGAGTTAGAGATTTATTTGAAAATGCAAAAAAAGAGGCTCCTTCTATAGTATTTATAGATGAAATTGATGCTATTGGTAAAAGTAGAGCAGCTGGTGGAATGATTAGTGGAAATGATGAAAGAGAACAAACACTAAATCAGTTGTTGGCAGAAATGGATGGTTTTAGTTCAGACCAAGCACCAGTAATAGTGTTAGCAGCTACAAATAGACCAGAAATATTAGACCCAGCACTACTTAGACCTGGTAGATTTGACAGGCATGTGCTTGTAGATAAACCTGATTTTAATGGTAGAATAAAAATATTAGAAGTTCATATAAAAAATATTAAAACTGCAAAAGATGTAAATTTAGAAGAAGTAGCCAAATTGACAGCTGGTTTAGCAGGTGCAGATTTAGCAAATATTGTTAATGAAGCCGCTCTTTTAGCTGGTAGAAAAACAAAAACTGAAGTTGAACAATCAGATTTAAAAGAGGCGGTTGAAAGAGCAATTGCTGGTTTAGAGAAGAAAAGTAGAAGAATATCTCCAAAAGAAAAAGAGATAGTAGCATATCATGAAAGTGGTCATGCACTGATTGCAGAAACTACAAAAGGGGCAAAAAGAGTATCAAAAGTATCTATTATTCCACGAGGATTAGCAGCACTTGGTTATACATTAAATTCTCCTGAAGAAAATAAATATTTAATGCAACGTCATGAATTAGTAGCAGAGGTTGATGTTTTATTGGCTGGTAGAGCTGCTGAAGAAATCTTCATAGGTGAAATTTCTACAGGTGCTAGTAATGACCTTGAAAGAGCAACTGATATTATTAAAAGTATGATAAGTTATTATGGAATGAGTGATATTGCTGGACTTATGGTTTTAGAAAAACAAAAAAATAGTTTTTTAGGACCAAATTTTGGTTCATCAAGAGAGTATAGTGATAAAATGGCAGAGGATATAGATGACTATATTAAAAATTTTTTAGAAGAACGATATAAACATGTAAAAAATGTATTGAAAGATTATAGTAATGCTATAGAAACAATGGTTAAAGAGTTATATAAAAAAGAGACTTTGGAAGGAACATGTGTTAGGGAAATTATAAAAAAGTTTGAAGATGATAATTCTATAACTTCAAAATTAGTAAGTTTTGATGAAATTGTAACTAAACATAATTTTAATGAGGATAGCGATGAAAAGTAAAACAACAAACGAAGTTGTAGCAAAAGAGGGTTATAAATTACTATTTATTCTCTCGTTTGTTTTACTATTTTTTTATTTTGTTGAATGCTCTTTTATTTCGTTTATTGTCTTTATTTTTATACTTTTATCTATATATATTTTTAGAAATCCAGAAAGAGTTGTAGAAGAGTTAGATGAACATCAAATTATAGCTCCTATTGATGGTAAAATTTTAAGTATAGAATCAAATGATAGCTCATTATCAATAATTATAGAAAACTTTATACTTGATACACATCTAATAAGAGTTCCTTTTAATTCTAAAATTATAAATAAAAAAAGTGTGTGTGGAGCTTGTTTAAAATATAGCTCTTCAAAATCCTCAATATTAAATGAAAATCTTCAATTAGAATTAAAATCAGATGATAAAAATATCAATATAAATATTTTGGCAACATCTTTTGCAAATAGAATATATTTTTATCATAATAACAATGATGAGTTGGGAAAATCTCAAAGAATGGGTTTTTTACTCTCTGGTATTATTGAATTGGAATTACCTAAAAATATACAACTACATTGTGATATTGGTGATAGTGTCAAAAGTGGAGAGACTATTTTAGGTTATTTTAAATATGAGTGAAAATAGAAATTTTAAATTAATATATTTATTGCCAAATATTTTTACAGCTGCTAGTATATTTATTGGTGTTTTAAGTATTATAGAGGCTTCTAAAGGAAATTTCGTAATAGCATCTTGGTATATTTTAGCTTCATTAATTTTTGATGGTTTAGATGGTAGAGTTGCAAGACTTACAAATAGTACTAGTAAATTTGGTGTAGAATTTGATTCTTTAGCTGATGTTATTGCTTTTGGTATAGCTCCTTCTATGCTTTTATATTTTTTTATAGGCTCTCAATATGGTAAATTTGGTATTTTTATATCTGCGATGTTTGTAATTTTTGGTGCTATTAGACTTGCTAGATTTAATGTAACAACATTTTTAAATGAGCCAAATGTATTTATTGGTTTACCAATTCCAGCAGCAGCAGTATTTATTACAATGTGGGTTTTAACATTTCAAGAATATCAAGAGCTTAACTCTTTGGCAGTAATTTTACTGCCTTTATCTGTTTTAGTATCTATTTTAATGGTAAGTAATATTAGATACCCTAGTTTCAAAAAAGTTCAGTTTCAAAAAAGTGCAACATTAAAATTGTTAATTATAATAATTTTAATATGTTTTACATTATATGTTTTTCCTATTGAAGGAATAACAATTTTATTTTCTATATATGTTTTATTTGGATTAGTTCGAGCTATTTATAATTTATCAAAGATTTTTTATTTAAATAGCCTTGACAAAAAAAATTAAAATTAGTAAAATTTTCATACAAACTAAAAAAAGGTAGTAATATGATGAAAGGGTTTAATAGCATAAATTCTATAAAAAATAGTTATTTTTCAAGTTTTCTTCTGCTCCTTCTCTCACTGTAACTTTTACAATATATAAACTTTATAAAAATTTTCAATCATAATCATAAATAAAACAAAAGGTAAAAAACATGCAAAATAGTAATGTAGTAAAAATATTTGATACAACTTTAAGAGA
>JACAEZ010000237.1 GCA_013388565.1 Campylobacterales bacterium
AAGCCCATTTTTATCAATATTCAAGCCCTCTATTGAGGATAAAAATGTATCAATCTTTGAAATTTCATCTTTATCCATAAGTTCAAAAACAACCTTTCCATCAGCCACTTTCAAGCCATCAATTAAAACATTTTTTTCATTTGAAAAGTAGTTAATATTTGAAGCTAAAGATTTTATTTTAGCATTTACAGCCTCTTCAGTTTTTACACCTAAAAGCATATAAAGCCCACCTTGTAAGTCAAGACCTAATGTTATTTTTTTACCGCTATCAGTTTGAAAGAATGATGGATATGAGGAAAAAAGCCCAAAAATTATTAAGGCTATAAAAAAGTAAAATTTAAAATTAACTGTTTTGTTCATTATCCAACTTTTTAGCTACATAATCTTTAGATATTTTTACAAACACCTCATCAGCAATCTTAACTTTTATAAAATCATCTTCTGGTTTTACAACCTCTGCATAAATACCGCCAGATGTTACGATTTTATCACCTTTTTTAAGCCCTTCAATCATCTCTTTATGTTGTTTAACCTGCTTTTGTTGCGGTCTAATAATCAAAAAGTAGAAAATACCAAAAAGTATTAAAAGTGGTAAAAGTGAAGCTACTAAGCTTGAACCTGATTGTTCCATGAATATCCTTTTTTTAAATTTTTCAAAATTTTAACATTAAAATATTAATAACTCGCTTTTGATAAATTAAAGAAACTTTTATAAAACAGACTTAAAAACAGACAAATCTATACCCAATTCCAGACTCTGTAATTATATATTTTGGAAAAGCACTATTATCTTCTATCTTTTTTCTAAGCTGATTTATAAAAACCCTCAAATATTGAGTCTCTTTTTGATACCCAACACCCCAAACCTCTTTTAAAAGCTGATGATGAACTAAAACTTTACCAGAATTTGCCATCAAATATTTTAATAAATTGTACTCTATTGGAGTGAGTTTTAGCTCTTTATTTTTCAAAAGTATCACTCTATTTATAAAATCAAGCTCCAAATCACCGCATTTTATTTTAGATGCAAATCCCTCTTTTTTGTATCGCCTTAAAGCACTTTTGACTCTTGCAAATAGCTCTTTTACTGAAAAAGGCTTTATTACATAATCATCTGCTCCTTTGTCAAAACACTCTATTATCTCATTTTCTCTATTTCTAGCAGACAATATAATAATAGGAATTTGTGAAAATTCTCTAATTTTTTCTAAAAACTCTTTTCCATCGCCATCACTCAAACCTAAATCCAAAATTACAATATCAGGGTTTGACATGACAAAAGTTGAAATGGCATCTTTTATAGATGAAACTCCAAATACCTCAAAATCATGGGCTTCAAAAGAGATTGTTAGCAATTTTTTTATATTCAAATCATCTTCAACAATTAACAATTTAAGTTTTTGTACAGACATCAATCAACCTCTATTTTATGAAATTCTTTTAAGATTGGCAACTCAACTCTAAAGCTTACACCGTTATCATGATTTGTTACATAAATATTGCCACTATGAATTTTAACTATACTTTTACAGATAAAAAGTCCTATTCCATTTCCATTTGTATCTTTTTGCTCTTTTATTCTATAAAATTTATCAAAAACATACTCTATCTCACTCTCTTTGATAAAACTCCCGCTATTAAATATATCAATTACAACAAGATTATTTGATATAAATGTTTTTAAAATTATCAAAGAGCTTTCATGAGAATACTTTATTGCATTATCAATTAAATTTTTTATCAGCTGTGTGATTAAAACACAATCACCCCAATATAATATTGTATGTTCACTAACTTGAATATCAACAATTCTGCTTTTTAATTTTTGTTCAAACTCTTTTATCAATACAGAAAACATCTCATCAATGCAACACCAATCGTAATTTAATTTTATAGATTTATCTTCAATTCTAGCAATATCAATCAAATTTTCTATCAACATCTCCATAGATGTAGCACTATTGTGAATTGTTTCATTTAATGTTTTTATAATGTCATGATTTATTGGATTTAAGTAGATATTGTCTTCTAGCATATCAGATGCACAAATGATAGAATATAGCGGTGTTTTGAGGTCATGAGATATGGAGCTAAGCAAAGTATCAAGCAACTCTTCTCTCTCTTTTAGCAACATGTTTTTATTCAATTCATTTACAAAGTGTATCCTATCTATCGTGATAGACAATATTCTAACAAGTGCTTCAATCAAAGATAAATTATCTTTGCACTCTTTTGAAATAGAAAAAAATCCAAATAAAGTACCACTATTTTTAATCGCAAAGTAAATCTCATTTTCATTAAATATAATTGATTTATCTTTTAAAGATAGATATATTTGATTTAAATCATTATATTTATCTTCATTTTCTTGTATGTTATTTAAACTATTTTTAAAATACTCATCGAAGGAACTTTTTTGTTTTATAAAAATTTTAAAATCTACGAAAAACAGTGTATCAACGATAGTTAAAAGCTTTACAATCATAGGTTCAAATTTATCAGTCGCCGTACAATCTTTACTAAATTCATACAGATAATTTAGATATTTTTCTCTTGTTTGTAAAGCATCTCTTTGTTCTTTTATAAAATTTGATTGTTTATTTATAAATGAACTCAAAACTATAAATATAAAAAAGCTTATTC
>JACAEZ010000225.1 GCA_013388565.1 Campylobacterales bacterium
ACTTGGAAGTGCTACTAAAACATCTCCATTTTTAATCAAATGAGAGCGATTTAAATCATCTTTTTCACCTATTCCAACACAAAAACCAGCCATGTCAAAATCATCTTTTAGATACATTCCTGGCATTTCAGCAGTCTCCCCGCCTATTAATGCACATTCGGCTTCAATACACCCTTTTGCAATTCCGTCAATTACACAAACTGTATCATCCACATTTAATTTTGAAGTAGCATAATAATCTAAGAAAAATAGAGGCTCTGCAAAATTACAAATTAAATCATTCACACACATAGCAACCAAATCAATTCCAACTGTATCAAATTTTTTAGAATCTATTGCTAATTTTAATTTTGTTCCAACACCATCAGTAGCAGCTAGTAAAACAGGTTTTTTGTATCCACTTGGAAGTTCAAAAGCACCAGAAAAAGAGCCAATACCACCAAGCACCCCAGCTATTTGAGTTTGTTTTACAATCGGTTTTATTCTATCAACTAAATTATTACCAGCATCAATATCGACACCGCTATCTTTATAACTAACTGTCATGATTAATCTTTTTTACATTTGCCGAAAGTTTTGCCAAAAAACCATAAAGACGGACAAAAATCTGTAAAAGCCCAAATAATTACCATGACAATTACAAATACCTGTAAAATAAACCCTATAACAGAGCCTATGCTCATGAAGTATAATGCTAAAGTTAAAACTATAGCCATCAAAATTCTTTGTATTTTTTCAGCACACATGAAAACCCCTTGAAATTTTTATTTTTTAAAATTGTACCATTTTTTGATACAATTTTAAAATACTTAAATTATTATAGAGGATACATGAGAGTAATTAAAGATATTCATGAATTAATAGAAATTAGAAAAAATTTACATGGCAAAGTTGGATTTGTACCTACAATGGGGGCATTACATAAAGGGCATTTAAGTTTAATAGAGCAATCTAAAAAACAAAATGATGTAACTATTGTATCTATTTTTGTAAATCCAACACAATTTTTAGAGGGTGAAGATTTTGAAAAATATCCACGAAAAGATGTAGCAGATATGGATATTTGCAAACGAATGGATGTTGATATTTTATTTATGCCAAATCATAAAGATATATATTTTGAAGATGAGGTTTGTATAAAAGCCCCAAAAAACAAGAGTTACATTTTAGAAGGCTACAAAAGACCTACACATTTTGACGGTGTGCTTAGAGTTGTTTTAAAGTTGTTTCATTTAATTAAGCCAAATGTCGCATATTTTGGAAAAAAAGATGCACAACAGTTATATTTAATTAAAAAGATGGTTTTGGATTTGTTTTTAGATATAAAGATTGTAGCTGTTGATACAGTTAGAGAAGAGAGTGGTTTGGCTCTTAGTAGTAGAAATGAGTATCTATCACATGAAGATAGAAAAAAAGCACTGCTTATATCAGAGTCTTTAAAACATTGTGCAAAATCTATCATGAAGGGTATTTTTAGAGTCGATATTTTAAAAGCTGAAATGTTTGATATTTTAAAACCACTAGATATTGAGTATGTTGAGTTTGTGGATAGGGATTTTAATACTATAGAGAGTGTACAAAAACAAAATAGCATAGTTTTAGTTGCTGTTAAGGTTGGGACTACGAGACTTATTGATAATTTGTGGATTTAAAAGAATTTGGGCATAAAGCCCAAATTTGTAGGAAAATTATAGCTTAGATTCGTATCTTCTAAGCATATATAATTTTTTAAGCATTTTCTTTTTAGCACTGATTTTTTGTTTTTTTCTTTTTTCAGTTTTTGTTTCATGAAATCTTCTAGCTCTTGCTTCTGTAACTACTAAATTTCTATCAACTTGTTTTTTAAATTTTCTATAAGCTTCTTCAAACGATTCGCTATCTCTTGCTATTATACCTGGCATTAAATATCACCACCTTCCTCATTGTGTACGGTTTAAAAAATGAGGGGCGATTATATCTAAAAAAAGTTTAATTTACTCTTTTAAAGCTCTCACTGCTTCAGCAATATTTGATTGTCTCATGAAGTGTTCGCCTATTAAAAAGGCATCAACACCAATTTTATTCAACTCTATCATCACATTTTTATTATCAATTCCACTTTCAGCAACTATTATTTTGCCATTTGGAATTAATGGAATTAATTGATTACACAAACTCATATCCATTTCAAATGTCTCTAAATTTCGATGATTTATACCTATTATATTTGCTCCTGCGAAAATAGATTTTACTAAATCATCTTTATCATGAATTTCAACCAAAGCTTCCATTCCCAAATGCCATGTATATTCAAGCAACTCTTTCAACTCTTTTTTAGACAAAGCTTTTGCGATTAAAAGCACAAAATCAGCTCCATAAACAAGAGCTTCAACAAGCTGATATTTATCAATTATAAAATCTTTTCTAAGTAGTGGAGTTGAAACATATCGTCTAACTTGTGTGATATACTCAATATCCCCTTTAAAAAAGTGTGGCTCTGTTAAAATCGAGATTGCATCAACACCAGCTTTTTCATACTCTTTTGCGATAAAAATTGGGTCAAAATCCTCTCTAATCACCCCTTTTGATGGACTTGCTTTTTTTATTTCAGCAATAATTCTAAACTTCTTATTATCAGTTGATTTTAATGCTTTTGTTACATCTCTTGGTACAAAAGGGTTAAAAGCCAAGCTTTTACCAAGCCACTCAAGCGGATAATCTATTTTTCTCTTTTCCAAATCCTCTTTTGTTCGTTTTAAAATATCATCAAGTATCATTTTTGTTTTCCTTTTTTTGTCTTTTTTCTCAACTTAGCCCAAATTTTTTTCAAAATACCTTCATTGCGATATTTCAATATTTTATCAAGCACTACATTTGATGTTTTA
>JACAEZ010000238.1 GCA_013388565.1 Campylobacterales bacterium
AGTAGATTTTAAGACTACTTGCCGTACGACAAGTAGTCTTAAATGAAAATAAAATTAAAGTATCATTCCGCCACCAATGTTAAAAAATCCATCGTCAACGAGTTGTTAAAATAGGCTTTTAAAAAATTCTATATTTGAGATGATTAAATTGATAATAAATAAAGATATAAATATTTTAAGTAGAAAATTCGTTTTTGAAAGTTCAGTTTTTAACTCTTTTATTGACTCTTGAGTAGCTAATTTTTGTAAAGTTTCATTTGTCAATGATTTTTTATCATCTATATTTAAGCTTTCGGCTAACATATCAACTACATTTTTAGGTAATAAATCTATCATTACTTTACCTTTTTAATAATTAAGAGGTTTTTACCCTCTTAATTTTAATTTATCTAGCAAACTCTATAGCTCTTGTTTCTCTTATGACATTTACCTTGATTTCACCAGGAAATTGAACCTTTTGAGCAATCTCATCGGCAATCTCTCTTGCTATCAAAACTGCCTCATCATCATTTACAAGCATTGCATTTGTAATAACTCTAATCTCTCTACCAGCATTTATAGCATAACTTTGAGTTACACCATGTTTAGAGTTTGCAATCTCTTCTATCTCTTGAACTCTTTTCAAAAAGCTCTCAAGAACCTCTCTTCTAGCTCCAGGACGAGCAGCTGAAAGTGTATCAGCCGCACAAACGGCAGCAGCTTCTATTGTAAAAGCTTCTTGATGTCCATGATGAGCAAAAATCGCATTTATTACAACATCATGCTCTTTATATCTTTTGCAAACTTCAGCACCTAAATCAACATGATTTCCACTATATTCATGAGTCAAAGATTTACCAATATCATGTAAAAGTCCAGCTCTTCTTGCCAACTTTTCATCTCCGCCACATTCAGCTGCTATTATTGAAGCTAAATGTGCAACCTCTAATGAGTGTCCTAAAGCATTTTGACCATAACTTGCTCTATATCGCAATTTTCCAATTAATTTTACAAGTTCAGGGTGCATAGGTGAAAGACCTAAATCTATAACAACATTTTCACCCTCTTCAATAACTTTCTCTTCAAACTCTCTACAAACTTTGTCGTAAATTTCTTCTATTTTAGCAGGTTGAACTCTACCATCATTTATTAAAAGTTCGATAGTTTTTGTAGCTATTGCTCTTCTGTATAAATTAAAACTACTTAAAATGATTACGTTTGGAGTATCATCAATAATAATATCAACACCTAAAAGCATTTCAAGTGTTTTTATATTTCTTCCCTCTTTACCAATAATTCTTCCTTTTAATTCATCATTTGGAAGATTTACAACATTTATAAGCCTTTCAGCCGCAAACTCTCCAGCATATCTTGTTGTCGCTTGTGATAAAATGTAGTTTGCTTTCTTTTTAGCCTCATTTTCAGCCTCTAATGTATATTTTCTAACAACATGAGCAATATCCGCTCTGCATTTTTCTTCAACATTTTTTAAAATATACTCTTTAGCTTCATCCTTTGTCATTCCAGCAGAGCTTTCAAGCACAGAAATTGTGCTATTTAGTTTTGCTTCATACTCTTTTTTAATATTTACAATCTCTTTTTTAGTGTTTTCTATCTCTTTTTTAAGTTTTATAACACTCTCTTTTTCTTGATTTAAGCTAATAAGTTCATTTTCAACTCTTTTGTCAAGCTGTTTTTCCTTATTTTCTAAACCAATCAATCTTGTTTCAAACTCTTTGTTTAATTTCTCAAACTCTTTGTCAAATCTCTCTTTTATATTAAGCTCTTCTTCTTTAAGAGTGATTTTTGTATTTTTAAGTAAAATTTCAGCTTCATGCTCTATAGCTTTTGCTTTTGCTTTTGCTTGTTCTAAGTATATATTGAAGTTGGCTGTATTTAGCTTTTTCGTTATATAATATGTCGCAGTTGCACTTATTAGAGCAGAAGTACCTCCTACAATCAAGAACTCTATTACCATATTTACACCCTCTTACATATAAAAACTTTTTATCTGTTATATAAAAATCTGCTTTTATGTCAAAACTTTCGCTAAGTTTTATTTGACTTAAACATTGACACATTTGAACAAAGACAATTATAGGTTTGTAGTTTAATGAAGAGAAAAATCTATCAAACATCCCTTTTCCAAAGCCTATTCGTTTAAAATCTCTATCCATTCCGACTATTGGAACGATTGCTATATCTATTTTTTCCGCTTTTTTAAACGAATCTGATGGTTCTAATATACCAAAATTTTTTTCAAAAAGCGGGAGCCGATATTGTACAATTTTGAAACTTGTACCTACCATAAATGGGGTATAAAAGGAAAATTTAGACCTAAATTTCAATAATTGATTTAAATTTGCTTCCAACGATAATGGAGCATATATTAGTACTTTTTTTGCTTTTAAATATTTTGTTAAAAATAAGATTTTTTTATTTATTTGGCTATTTTTAAATTGTCTATTTTTTGTTGAACATACTTTAAGTTTATTTAAACACTCTTTTCTAAATAGTGACTTTTCTACATTGAAATTCAAATTTAAGACCTTTTTTGTATAATTTGTAGATACATTTTATTAAAAAGGATTTAAATTGAGATTAAAAAAAATATCCCTTATTTTAGTTTCGGCTATATTTTTTTTAGGCTGTGAACAAAAGCCAAAAATGAGTGAACATGATATATCTGTCTCACCACAAAATAAGGAAAAAAAAGCTACCGAGGTTACTTTAACTGGTGTAAAT
>JACAEZ010000216.1 GCA_013388565.1 Campylobacterales bacterium
AAAGTGTTTTACTAGTTCCCACTCTTGGTCTGTCAAATCGCTATCATACATCTCTTTAACCTTTCTTGTTTTTAGAAATATCCTAGCAATTCACATTCCAAATCTGTTGCTTTTTTTCTCAAACAGGGTCTAAGACAAACAATAATAAGGTGAGTTAAATTAAAAAATTGCTACACTTACCAACAAAAAAACTCACAAGGTATATGATGAAAAAATCTCTTTTTTTATGCACTCTTACATGCTCTCTTATGTATGCACAAAATATTAAAGATATAAAATTTGAAGGTCTTATACATCTATCAGAAGATACTGCAAAAGAGTTAATAGGTTATGAAGAGTCGAAAAATTTTAATGACGATAAAATTAGTGATTCTATCAAAAAACTGTTTGCTCAAGGTTATTTTGAAGATATATTTGTAACAGAAGATAAAAATGTATTAACTTATCATTTCAAAGAAAAACCGATTATTGCGAAGGTTACTATCAAAGGGTATAGGCTTAAAGATGCTGAAGATGAAAAGCAAGATACAAAAGAGATAGGGGTTAGAAAGGGTGATTTGTATGATGATGACAAAGTTACTAAAATAAAACAAAAACTCAAAGAAAAAATTGAAGCTGAAGGGTATTATGATACTGTTGTAGAGGTAAGTAGTGTACCTATAAATGAAAATGCTATTGAATTGATTGTTGAGGTAAATAAGGGTGAACAAATTATCATCAAAGAGGCTAATTACTTTGGTAATAGAGTTTTAGAAGAAGATGATTTTGAAAATGTTGTAGCAAATAAAGAGGCAGAATTTTTGGGTTGGTTATGGGGTAGAAATGATAGTGTTGCTAAAATTGATGAACTAAAATATGACAGTTCAAGAATAAAAGATTTATACATGAAAAATGGTTATTTAGATGCCCAATGTAGTGAACCATTTTTTAGAGTTGATTTTAATACATATAATGCAAAGCTATCATATAGCATAACAGAAGGTGAACAATATAGTGTCTCTTCGATTGATATAATAGTAGATGAAAATATCATTACAAAACAAGAGCTTCTAGATGATGCTGTAAAATTGAAAATTGGTAAGCCTTTTAATGTTGATGAGCTTAGAAAAGATATGGATAGAATAAAAGAGAAAGTTGCGAATTTAGGCTATGCTTTTGTTCAAGTTCAGCCAGATTTTGAAAAAATACAAGATAAAAAAGAGGTTAGTATATCTTATAAAATAGTTTCTGGTGATAAGGTTTATATTAGAGATGTAATAATTTCAGGGAATTCAAGAACTATTGATAGAGTTGTAAGACGAGAGGTGTTTTTAGCACCAAATGATTTATTTAATTTAACAGATTTTAAAGATTCTATAAATGCACTTAAAAGAACTGGTTATTTTGAAAATGCCGAGATTGAACAAAAAAGGGTAAGTTCGGATAAGATGGATTTGATTGTAAAAGTATCTGAAGCTCCTACAGGAAACATCATGGTTGGTGGTGGATATGGTAGTTATGGTGGTGTTTTATTAAATGCAGCTGTGTCGGATAAAAATGTTTTTGGAAGTGGAATTGATTTGGGATTGTCACTTGATTATTCATCTAAATATGCAAATTTTGATGTTTCTGCATTTAATCCTAGAATTTATGATAGTGATTATTCTGGAAGTATCAATGCTTATAAGAGTGAATTTGAAGCTTATGATTATACAGATAATAGAACTGGTGCTGGAATAGGTATCGGAAAATATATAACAAGACATTTAAAGGCAAATCTATCTTATCAATATGTAATCAGTGAACTTACAAATGTAGAAAATGATTATAGATATTATGAAGAAGGTGAATTTGTAAAAAGTTCTATCTCTCCATCACTTACATACAATAACACTGATGACTATTTTTTACCTAGAAGAGGTGTCGTTGCTACCACAAGTGTAGAGTTTGCTGGAATTGGTGGAGATATGGAGTTTGTAAAAAGTTATACATCATTTGGAACATTTTACGGACTTAGAGATATTATAGATTATGATTTAATTTTAAGATATAAAGCAAAACTTGGTTGGCTTTGGGATACTGGATATTTACCAGTTACAGAGAAGTTTTATATAGGTGGTATTAGAACGGTTAGAGGTTATGAGTCTGGTTCTATTGCTCCAAAAGATGAAAAAGGGAGATTAATCGGTGCTGAAAAGACATTTTCAAATAGTGTAGAAGCTAGTATTCCGCTTATAGAGTCTGCAAAAATGAGATTAGCATTTTTCTATGATTATGGGATGATAGGTGATGACTCTTTGAGTGATATTACAAGAAGTGGTACAGGTATGGCTATTGAGTGGATTTCACCAGTTGGACCTATAAATCTGATTTTTGCAAAAGCTTTGGATAACGAAGCTGGTGATAGAACAGCATCATTTGAGTTTACATTGGGTCAAAGATTTTAATTCATGAGACTTCAAAAACATGAAGCACTTAAACTTTTAAATGAACTAAATTTAAAAGAGTTGGGAGAGATGGCTCTAAAACGAAAAAAAGAGCTACATCCAAACAATATTACAACTTTTGTAGTTGATAGAAACATCAACTATACAAACATTTGCTTTGTAAATTGCAAATTTTGTGCATTTTATCGTCATGCAAAAGATAGTGATGGGTATATTTTAGATTATGAGACAATTGCAAAAAAGATAGATGAATTGATTGAAATTGGCGGAACTCAAATTTTATTTCAAGGTGGAGTACATCCAAAGCTTAAAATTGAGTGGTATGAAGATTTAGTCGAGTGGATACATAATAAATATCCACAAATTACTATTCATGGATTTAGTGCGATTGAGATTGATTATATCTCTAAAATCTCTAAAATAAGCTATCATGAAACACTTCAACGACTAAAAAACAAAGGATTGTCTTCAATCCCTGGAGCTGGAGCTGAAATTTTAAGTGATAGAGTAAGAGAGATAATCTCGCCAAATAAACTAAGTTCGACTGAATGGTTAAATGTGCATAAAGCAGCTCATGAAGTGGGTGTTAAATCGACTGCTACTATGATGTTTGGAACGGTTGAAAGCGATGAAGAGATAATAGAACATTTAGAAAAAATTAGAACTCTTCAAGATGAAACAGGTGGTTTTAGAGCTTTTATACTTTGGTCATTTCAACCATATAACACAAAACTAAAAGATGAGTTTCCACATATTCATAAAGCCTCTTCAAATAGATATTTAAAGCTTCTAGCACTTTCAAGACTCTATTTAGACAATTTCCAAAATATTCAAAGTTCATGGGTTACACAAGGCTCGTATATCGGACAAATGGCACTTTTATTTGGTGCAAATGATTTAGGAAGTACGATGATGGAAGAAAATGTTGTTAGAATGGCTGGAGCTGAAAATAAAATGAATATGCAAGAGATGATAAATTTGATAAAAGATATAGGCGAAATTCCAGCAAAAAGAGATACAGCTTACAATATTTTAGAAGTTTTCAACTAATTTAAAAAGGCTTTTCATGAAGAAGATATTTATAATTTTTACGATTTTACAAGGGGTTTTAATGGCAGCTATTGTCCAAAAAATAGATATTTAAAGCTTCTAGCACTTTCAAGACTCTATTTAGACAATTT
>JACAEZ010000030.1 GCA_013388565.1 Campylobacterales bacterium
AAATAAACCAGCTTCCATGATTGCATCTAGTCTATATAATGTTAAACCTATTCTATGGTCTGTAATTCTATTTTGAGGGTAGTTGTAAGTTCTAATTCGCTCACTTCTATCACCGCTTCCAACTTGTGCTTTTCTTTGAGCTGATGTTTGGGCAAGTTGTTCTTCTAACTGTTTGTCATAAATTCTAGCTTTCAATATTTTTAAAGCTTTATCTTTATTTTTATGTTGAGATTTTTCATCTTGCATAGATACAGTTACACCTGTTGGAATATGTGTAATTCTAACGGCACTATCTGTTGTATTTACAGATTGACCTCCATGACCACCTGAACGAAACACATCTATTTTTAAATCATTTGGATTGATTGTAATATCCACATCTTCAGCTTCTGGCATTATAGCTACAGTGATAGCAGATGTATGAATTCTACCTTGTGTTTCAGTGTCTGGCACTCTTTGAACTCTATGTGTTCCGCCTTCGTATTTAAGCCTACTATAAACACTATCACCTTTGATAGATGCAATTATCTCTTTATATCCTCCAGCAGTTCCTTCAGATGTACTCATGAGTTCTACTTTCCACCCTTTTAAATCTGCATATCTTATATAGGCATTAAAAATATCTCCAACAAACAGTGCAGCTTCATCTCCACCAGTTCCAGCTCTTATCTCAAGATATATATTTTTATCATCATTTGGGTCTTTTGGAAGTAGCAATATTTTTATCTCATCTTCTAATAAAGGCTTTTTATTTTCTAACTCTTTAAGCTCTTCTTTTGCAAGTTCGCCGAGTTCAACATCTTCTATTAATGCTCTATTTTCTGTAATTGAATTTAAAACCTCTAAATACTCTTTTGCTTTTTCTACTAAATCTCCTATTGAAGATTGCTCTTTTGAGAGTTCAGTCATTCTTTTTATATTTTCTGCAATATTTGGATCGCTAAGCAGTTCATTTATCTCATTATATCTTTCAATAAATGGTATTAATTTATCTTTTAACATGGTGGTTTTTTATGAGTTTTGGTGGGATTTTGTGGTAAAAACCGCTTAAAATTAAGCGGCTTCTTGAAGAACTAATGTTTTAACAAGTTTATTTAATCTGCTAACTTTTCTTGAAGCAGTATTTTTTTTCAATATACCTTTTGAAACGAATGAATGCAAACTTTTGTTTGCTACCTTAAAAGCTTCTTGAGCTTTCTCTTTGTCACCTGATTTAACTGCTAAAAGAACATCTTTAGTAATATTTTTAATTCTTGTTCTGTAGAATTTATTTCTCTCTGTTCTTGTCTCTGTTTGTCTTATTCTTTTCAGTGCCGATTTATGATTTGCCACTAGATTAATCCTTTTTAAATAAAATTTTGGGCAAAATTATACTTTTATATATTTTAAAGTTAGTTTAAATTAAACTGTTTTTAAAGATTAATAACTTAAAAGGAACTTCATGAAACTTTTTGGAACTGATGGCGTTAGAGGTAAAGCTGGAAAATTTTTAACTGCTCAAGTAGCTTTAAGACTTGCTATGGCGAGTGGAATATATTTTAGAAAACATGCAAAAACAAATAAAATTTTAGTTGGAAAAGATACCAGAAGAAGCGGTTACATGATAGAAAATGCGATAGTTAGCGGATTGACTGCTGTTGGATATGATGTAATTCAAGTAGGACCACTTCCAACTCCAGCAGTTGCATTTTTAACAGAAGATATGAGATGTGATGGTGGGATTATGATAAGTGCATCTCATAATCCATTTGGTGATAATGGAATTAAATTTTTTGACAATAATGGAAACAAGCTTGATGTTAAAGATGAAGATGAGATAGAAAAAATTTATAACGACTCTGAATTGATAGAAAAAAGTCAGCAAATTGATTTAAACATTGGTAGTGCTAAAAGAATTGATGATGTAATTGGTAGATATATTGTGCATATTAAAAACTCATTTCCGAAAAATATGACGATGCAAGGGCTTAGAATAGTTGTTGATTGTGCAAATGGTGCAGCTTATAAGGTTGCTCCTACTATTTTTAAAGAGCTTGGAGCTGATGTTATTGTTTTGAGTGATGAACCAAATGGTGTAAATATTAATGAAGGATGTGGTGCTTTACACCCTTCAAATTTAGCTGAATGTGTATTAAAGTATCGTGCAGATATTGGCATTGCACTTGATGGAGATGCTGATAGATTGGTTGTTGTAGATGAAAAAGGAAATAGTGTTGATGGCGATAAATTAATTGGTGTATTAGCAAAACATTTAAAAGAGCAATCTGAATTTGGAACTAAAAACAGTGCGATTGTAGCAACAACAATGAGTAACATGGCTTTAGAAGAGTTTTTGGAAAATCAAAAAATAAAACTTTATCGTTCAGATGTTGGAGACAAATATGTGCTTGATTTGATGAATAAATATGATTTGATTTTTGGCGGAGAACAAAGCGGACATATAATTTTCAAAGAGTATGCAAAAACAGGTGATGGTTTAGTTAGTGCATTACAAGTAATCTCATATCTTATAAAATCAAAAACTGTCGCAAGTAAAGCATTAGATATTTTTAAACTTTACCCTAGCAAATTGCAAAATATCAATGTTTCAAAAAAAATTCCATTAGATGAAATTGAAGGATATAGTAACTTAACAGATGAGTTAAATTCACAAAAATTGAGATATTTAATCAGATATTCTGGTACAGAAAATAAACTTAGAATTTTGATAGAAGCTCAAAATGATGAGATAATAGAAGAAAACTTAAACAAGGTTATAACATTTTTCAAAAGCAAACTGAATGATTAAAAAGTTTGCTATTTTTTTTGGTGTAGTCACTGTTTTAATAGCTATTGACCAAGCTATTAAACAGTTCATTTTAAATGGTTTTAGGTGGGATAGTGAATGTATCTCTATTGTTTTGGCTTTTAATAAGGGTGTTGCTTTTTCTATGTTTGCATTTTTAGATGAATATTTAAAATTTATTCAACTACTTTTAATTGCAGGATTATTTATATATTTAGTCATAAAAAGAGAGATATTTGAAAATTTTTATATAGCTTTCATGCCAATTTTTGCTGGTGGAATTAGCAATATTTATGATAGATTTATTCATGAAGGTGTTGTTGATTATGTTTATTGGCACTGTTACTTTGATTTTGCGATATTTAATTTTGCAGATGTTTTGATAGATATTGGTGTTGGCTTGATTTTAATAAAATATTATAAAGCTCAAAAGAGTATCAATCATGAAGCAAAAAGTGTTTAACACTTGCCTTCATGATAGTTTAATTTTTTATCTAACACCTATTTGGAAATACTCAAATCCAGCAGAATTTAACTTCTCTTTATTATACTGATTTCTACCATCAAATATAATTTTATTTTTAAGCCTTTTTGCAATCTCATCAAAATCAGGACTTCTAAACTCTTTCCACTCTGTCACCAATATCAAAGCATCAGCATCACTTAATGCTGTATATTTTGAATCAACATAAGTTATATTTTTATTATCTTTTAGATAAAAATGTTCCGCTTCATCTCTTGCTTTTGGGTCGTAAGCTTTTATTTTAGCTCCTTTGTTTGTCAATTCATTTATTATCGTAATCGAACTAGCCTCTCTCATGTCATCAGTTTCAGGTTTAAAGCTAAGCCCCCAAATAGCAAATGTAAAATTTGACAAATCTTCACCAAACCTATTTATTACCTTATTGCTAATAACTTTTTTTTGCGAATAATTCACCTCTTCAACTGCATCTAATATTTTTGGAACATACCCAAAATCTTTAGCAGTTTTTATAAGTGCTTGAACATCTTTAGGAAAACAACTTCCACCATAACCACATCCTGGATAAATGAATGAGTACCCTATTCTCGAATCACTTCCAATTCCAACCCTAATTTTATTTATATCAGCTCCAACTTTTTCACATATTTGACTCATCTCATTCATGAATGATATTTTTGTAGCAAGCATCGCATTTGCCGCATACTTTGTCATTTCAGCAGACTTTATATCCATGCCAATAAATCTATCATGATTTCTTGTAAATGGTGAATATAAATCCCTCATAACATCAAAAGCATTCTCATTATCAGCACCAATTACAACTCTATCAGGCTTCATGAAATCTTCAATCGCAGCCCCTTCTTTTAAAAATTCTGGATTGCTTATAACATCAAATGTCAAGTTTGAACCTCTAATATCAAGCTCTGCTTGAATAGTTGCCCTTACTTTATCAGCTGTTCCAACAGGAACTGTACTTTTATCAACAACATACATATGATGTTTCATAAAAGTCCCTATTGATTTTGCAACCGCCAATACATATTTCAAATCAGCACTACCATCTTCACCCATAGGAGTTCCAACCGCGATAAAACAGATTTTTGTATTTTCAAGTGCTTCTTGTATATTTGTTGTAAATTTAAGAGTTCCAATTTTATAATTATTTAAAACCATCTCTTCAAGTCCAGGTTCATAAATAGGAATAACCCCATTTTTTAACTTTTCTATCTTTTTCTCATCAACATCAACACAAGTTACACTATTTCCCATCTCTGCAAAACATGTACCACTAACAAGTCCAACATATCCAGTGCCAATTACACTAATTTTCATGAAATACCCTTTTTTGGTGATTTTTATTATGATATGGTATCAAATAATGTTAAAGATTTTAATTAAAAATTAATTTGTAAATTTCGATTTTTATTCCACTTCATGACATTTTTTTATTTTTACTTCAAATAACTTTTTAAAAGTGTTGCCAAATTTTCAATCTCTTTTTCTCTTTGTTTTTCATCTACATGACTACCCAAATGCTCTTTGACATATCCGTCTAAAACTTCACTCATCAAAGATTGTATTCCACCTCTTGAAGCACTAATTTGTTGAAGTATTTTAAAACAATCTTGTTCATCTTCCAATGCTTTTTCAATACTCGTTAATTGACCTTTTATTTTTTTAATCCTTAATAAAAGTTTTTCTTTATTTGCAATCGTATGAGCCGTTATTTTAACCTTTCAAGCTTTTAATATTTTTAAAATCTATACTGGGGTATAGTATCAAAATATTTTTTAAAGAAGTGTAAAATGAATAGTATCCAATCACTAAAAGCAAATTCGCATTCACATAATTTTAAC
>JACAEZ010000226.1 GCA_013388565.1 Campylobacterales bacterium
ACAGTACTCTTTCAACATTTGAAGATTTTAAAATATCCATCGCCGGAGATGTAGTTTTTAGTAGTTTTTTTGTATTTAAATTATATTCACCTTTTGTAATCAAATCTGTTAAGATGTTGTTTTCATTTGAAGCTATTAATATTTTTTCGATAGGAAGTCCCATATTTTTAGCATAATAAGCACCTAAAGCATTTCCAAAATTTCCGCTTGGAATGATTACATAAATCTTTTCATCATGAGATATTTCATCATTTTTAAGTAGATTTATATATCCATGAAAATGGTAAATTGTTTGAAAAATAATTCTTCCAAAATTTACAGAGTTTGCTGCACTAAGTTTTATTCCCTCTTTTTTAAGTTCATCTTTAAATTCAGATGATTTTAAAAGATTTTTCAAAGCATTTTGTGCATCGTCAAAATCACCATGAATACCTATAACTTTCAAGTTTTTGCCATCTTCTGTAACCATTTGAAGTCTTTGTACATCACTCGTACCACCATCTGGATAAAGACAAGCCACTTTTATATTTGGCTTATTTTTAAAACTCTCCAATGTTGCAGGACCCGTATCACCGCTAGTAGCTGCTAATATCAAATACTCTTCATTTCTTTGTTTTGCCAAATGCGACAAAATATAGCCAAATGGTTGAAGAGCCATATCTTTAAAAGCTCTTGTTGGTCCATGATAAAGCTCTGTTACAAATAAATCCTCACCAACTTTGCTAACTGGCACTGGATTTGACGACTCATCAAACTTATCGTAAAGTTTCAATGCCTCCATCAAAATAGTCTCTTCAATATCTATTTTAAATAATCTCAATAAATCAAGAGCCAACTCTTTATAAGAACTCTCCATGTGTCTATTAAAAAATTCACTATCTATTTTTGGCAACTCTTTTGGTACATAAAGCCCCCCAAAACTAGCACTAGGACTTAAAATAGCTTCACTAAAACTAACCTCTTTAGGCATCATGCCATCATTTCCTCTTGTCTCTACAAACATTTAAATCCTTTAATTTTAAATTTTAATAAACAGATATTCAAACTTCTCTTTTGATTTAAATTTCTTAAAATCAAATTCAGATACATAATAATCTGCTAATTTATCATTATCAGCAATCAATACAATCCACTTTAAACCTATTTTTGACTTTATATCTTCAGCAATATCATCAGCTAAAGAAAGTAGATATGCAGAAACTTTTAAATTATTTAATTTTGGAAAAATAATTTTTCTATACTCTTTAACTACAAATATATAATCTATTAACAAACAAGGAATTAACTCCACTTTTGAAGCACTTAAGGCTATAAAACCATAAATTATATTTTGTTCATCAAACAAAGCATAAATTACATTTTTATAATTTGAACAATCATTAAATGCCTGTTTGATAAACCCAACCTCTCTATCATTTGAACCGAGTTTTAAAAAAGATTGGTAATTTGAAATATACCCACTAATTTTTTTAACACTAAAAGTCATAAATCACTTGTGCATTTTTAATTGTTTCAGCTGCTCTTTTTTTCCAAGCTCTCTGTTTTTCGCTACCTGCATCAACCTCTTTAATAAACTTTTTTGGGAGTTTTATATCAAGTGATACTGGTACAACTTTACCATTTTTATATATATAAGCCATGATAAATCCTTTTAACTTTTCTCCAAAATCTGTGTCCCAATCCCCTCACTTGTAAAAAGTTCTAATAAAAGTGAATGTTCTACTCTTCCATCGATTATGTGAGCTTTTTTCACACCTTTTTTGATAGCTTCAATACAAGCATCAACTTTAGGTATCATGCCACCACTTATAGTTCCATCTTTTTTAAATTTTTCAACATCATCAAAGCTAAGACTGTGAATAAGTTTTTTATCTTTATCCAAAACACCAGCGGTATCTGTTAAAAATAAAATCTTTCTGGCACCGATTGCAGAAGCCACTTTACATGCCATCAAATCAGCATTTATATTAAACCCAGGGTGGTCATCATCATAAGATGAGGCGATAGGAGCAATAACTGGAATGAAATTTTCTCTAATTAAATTGTTTATAACATCTGGATTTACATGGTCTATATAGCCAGTGTAGCCATATTTTCCACCCTCTTTTGGCACTGCTTTTATGCAGTTTGCATCTTTACCGCTGATACCGATAGCTTTTGCATCAAATTGATTTAATAGCGAAACAATCTCTTTATTTATCTCACCGCTTAAAACCATCTCAACAATTTTTATAGCCTCATAAGTTGTCACTCTTGAGCCATCTATAAAATCTGTTTTGATGTTTAGTTGAGCTAATAGTTCATTTATTCGCTTACCACCACCATGAACCACAACAGGCTTGATACCTACTAATTGCAAAAGTAAAATATCTCTTGCAAACATCTTTTTTAGTTCTGGATTTATTTGGGCAGAACCACCATATTTTATTACAATTTTTGAACCATTGAATTTTTGAATAAAAGGAAGAGCTTCAAGAAGGGTTTTTGCAGTTTGGATTTTATGTTGCATAACAAAGCCTTTTTTTATTTTGATTTGCAAAATTATATAATCTATTTAGTACAAAATAGTTTAATCTAAATCTATAATATAACAACAAAAATAGACAATATTTGGTATCTGAAATACAAATTTTTGTAGAAGAGTGGCTTTTGAACAATATAATTAAAAAAGCCTTCAATTTTCTATATAATAATATAAAAAATTCAAGGTTCTTAAAAATGATGAAATATAATATATTATGTGTTGATGATAATAAAAATAATCTTTTTACATTAAAATCATTGCTTGAAAATATTGAACATGTGAATGTTGTTTTGGCTGAAAGTGGTTTTATCGCACTTGAGATTTTATTGAAAGAGTCTATTGATTTGATACTGCTTGATGTTCAAATGCCAGAGATGGATGGTTTTATGGTGGCTACTTTTATTAAGAAAAATAAAAAAACGGCACATATTCCAATTATTTTTATATCAGCTGTTTTTATTAGTGAAGAGTTTGTAAAAAGAGGGTATAGAACAGGGGCTATTGATTATTTAGCTAAGCCTATCGATGATAATTTGTTGTTAAATAAGATATATTTTTATATTAAATTGTTTGAAAAAGAGAAAGAGCTAGAAAAAGAGAAAGAGCGATTTCAAAATATTTTAGATTTACAAGATAACATTGTAATTGTTGTTGATAAAACTGATATGTTGTATGTAAATAAAGCTTTTTTAGATTTTTTTGGGTTTAACTCTTTAAATGGTTTTTTGAAAAAATATAGATGTATTTGTGATAAATTTATTGCTGAAGATGATTTTTTGGTTGGAAGTGATAACAAAAGCTGGATAGATGCAGTTTTAAATAATCGTGAAGTTCAACATATCGCTTGTATGATTCATGAAGACAAAAAAAGATATTTTGCTGTAACTGTAAATATTTTAAATGTTGAACTTGAACAGTTTGTTTGTACATTTACCGATATTACAGAGATAAAAACAGAGAGTTTGAATTTTGAAAAAGAGGCGGTTTTAGACCCATTGACTCATGTTTTTAATAGAAGAATGTTTGAAAAAGAGTCTAAAAAAATGCTCTATTTGGCAAATAAATATAGATTTGATTTATCTTTGATGATAGTTGATATTGACCATTTTAAACGGGTAAATGATACTTTTGGACATCAAATGGGTGATACAGTTTTGGTTGAAATAGCAAACAGAATATCAACACATATTCGAAAAGGTGATTTATTTGCTAGATATGGTGGGGAAGAGTTTGTAATTTTAATTCTTCAGCATAGTGATGATGTTTTAAAAAAAGCTTATGATATAAATAAAATTATTGCAAACACCCCTTTTGAAGGGGTTGGAGAAGTGACTATCAGTATAGGTTTTGCAAAACGAAAAGAGGGTGAGAGCATAGAGAGTATGTTTGCTAGAGCTGATAGTGCATTATATGAAGCAAAAAAGAATGGACGAAATCGAGTCGAAATCGGAGAGTAAATGGATAGTTATACAATTTTATGTGTGGACGATAAAGAGGCAAATCTTTATGCACTAGAACAGTTGCTAAAAAATATACCAGAAGTTAGTGTAGTTTTGGCAAAAAGTGGATTTGAAGCTTTGAACTTTTTACTCAAAAAGAGTGTAGATTTGATTTTGTTAGATATTCAAATGCCTGAAATGGACGGTTATGAAGTTGCGACATTGGTTAAAAGCAATCAACTTACAAAAGAGATACCAATAGTTTTTTTAACCGCTGTTTTTAAAAGTGACGAGTTTAAAGCCAAGGGGTTTGAAGTTGGGGCTATTGATTATTTGACAAAACCGATAGATGACAATCAACTATTGAATAAAATAAAGCTATATATTAAAGTTTTAAAAGAGCGAGATAAAGCTATCTTTTTGCAACATGAATATCAAAATATGACAGATTTCATGGGTGAGGGTCTTTATGTGCTGGATACAAATGGTCATATAGTTTATATAAATCAGGCTGGATTGAATGTTTTAGGTTTTAGCTTAAAAGAGATGTTGGGTAAAAATGCTCATGAAATGATACATTATAAAGATAAGTTTGAAAATCCTATTTTGCTAAAAGAGTGTAGAATTCACAATATTTTTGAGACAAAAGCACCATATATTGGGCAAGAAAATTTTGTTAAAAAAGATGGAACAATAATTGATATTTTAGTGAGTGCTACTCCTATTGTTGAAAAAGGGAAAATTATCAAGGTTATTGTGTTGTTTCAAGATGTTTCAAAAATCGTAGAGCAAGAGAGAAGATTGTTAGAACTTGAAATGCAAAAAAGCCAAAATTATCAAGAGTTTATCTCTTCACTCGTGACTATAATAGAAAAACGAGATACATATACAGCAGGACATAGTCAGCGAGTTGCACAATATTGTGAAATGATTGCTAGACATTTAGGCATTGAAGAGAGTGAAATAGAGTTGCTTGTAAACTCTGCAAAGCTTCATGATATAGGTAAAATATCCACTCCAGATTCGATTTTATTAAAACCTTCAAAACTAACAGAGCTTGAATATGAGCTGATAAAAGACCATCTAAAAAGTGGATATGATATATTGTCATCTGTAGGTAGCTATAAAGATGTAGCGGAGTTGATGAAATATCATCATGAAAGATATGATGGAAGTGGTTATCCAAATGGATTTAAAGGCGATGAAATACCGCTTTTAGCACATATCATGATAGTTGCAGACTCTTTTGATGCCATGACAACAGATAGAATTTACAAACAACGAAAGAGTGTAAAAGAGGCTATTTTAGAGATACAAAATAGTTCTAAAATAGAGTTTCACCCATTGGTTGTAAAAGCTGTAGTTGAGATATTTTCAGATTTAAAAGAGGTTTCATATACTCCACAAATGCCAACAACAGAGCTTGAAATGCACAGATTTAGCTACTATTTTAAGGATAAATTGACAGATTTATTTTTAATAGAGTATCAATATTTGGTTCAAAAACTATTTTTAAAGAGCGAAAATCCATATAAAAAAATTATACGATTGGTAAATTTTGGAAATTATAATAAACTATTTGGTTGGCAAGAGGGCGATAAATTATTAATTTTATTTGCACAATATCTTAAAAATTTATATCATGATTGTATAATTTTTAGAATTGAAGGCGATGATTTTATGTTATTAAGCGATAGTGAAATATATATAGACATAGATAGTATCGCTAAAGAGATATTTCAAGATAGTGGTATAACTATTTTCATAGAAGATGGAGTGAAAGTAACAAGCGAACTAGAACAGATAAATGTATAATCCCAAATTTTGCAATAGAATTCACCCAATTAGCACCAATCATTACAGCATTGGCACTACTTAAATAAATGCTATTGAAAAATTCGGGATAATAGAATAGAACACTTTTTGCTTATAATCTAAAAAATAAAATAAGGTTATGTTTCATGAAAAAAGAGGTTTTAATAATATCTGGTTTTACTATACTGTTTTCTGGATGTGCAAAATATCATACAGACCCAGATATAGATTTTGCACCGCCAAAATATGTAGAAGAGATGCCACCAAAAGTAAAAGAGGAGAATTATAGTACATTAGGTAGTTTATACGGAAAAGGGGATAATCCACTTTTTGCAGATAGAAAAGCTATGAATGTAAATGATATTGTAACAGTTACAATAGAAGAGCAACTATCATCATCATCAAGTGGACAAAAAAAAGTTACAGAAACAAACTCAAATGATTTAGGTGGTGGAGTTTTTGCAGCAAATGGACCAAGTGCTACGATAAAAGAGTATGCAAATAAAATAAACAATGTAACAGATGTTGGTTTTAAAACAGCATCAAATAGCTCTTTTGCAGGACAAGGTACAAGTAGTAGAAAAGAGAATTTTACAACTACAATTTCTGCTAGAATTATCAAAATCTTAGAAAATGGAAACTATTTTATCGAAGGTGGCAGAGAGCTATTAATTGACGGTGAAAAGCAGTATATTAGAATAAGTGGTGTTATTAGACCTTATGATATAGATACAAAAAATACAGTTAGTTCAAAATTTATAGCTGACGCAAAAATATTTTATGAAACACAAGGCATGATAGCAAAATCGAATGAACCAAATTGGGGTAGTAAGATTATGCAAAGTGTATGGCCGTTTTAACTATACTGGTCTTAAAAGTCACGACCACTCAAAACTATACAGCCTTAAAAAATCAAATACGAATTAGATAAGATTAATTTCATAAAAAGATAAAATAAAAACATACATAGTAGGTGAGAAACATGTCAAAAATAAAATGTAAAATATATAATGCAGAGCAAAAAATGAAGAGACAGCAAAGCTACAAAAAACACTAGGAAAAACCATAATTATAGAAAGGAATTTGACAAGTTATTAGTTGTATTTTGTTGTTGTATAATGTGTGACATTAAAATAAAATTTGCAAATTATTGAAATGGTTCATAAAA
>JACAEZ010000232.1 GCA_013388565.1 Campylobacterales bacterium
CCACTACCATAATCACTTAAAACAAAATTTGCAACCCAAAGAGGAAGTTTTTCATTAGTCAATGGATGAACAAAATCAAGCTCTAAATATAACCCCTCTTTTTCACTCATAGCTCTCTCTCTAGCACCAACTCTTTGCATGGCTTTTATATGCTCTATTTTATCAACTGGTAAAAGACTATTTTCTATTATATATTTTACAATCGCATGTTCTGGTGAAAGTGCTGCATAGGTTACACCATAAATAGTATCAGCTCTTGTTGTAAAAACTTCAAAATCACTAAATTTATTATCAAGTTTAGAGATAGACTCATCACTTAATTTCAGTTTAAATTTAAGCCCCTCACTCTCGCCAATCCAGTTTCTTTGCATAGTTAGAACCTGTTTTGGCCAACCATCTTCTAATTTTTCAAGGTCACTTAATAACTCTTTTGAATAATCAGTAATTTTTATGTAGTATTGATACATCTCTTTTTGTTCGATTTGAGTTCCACATCTCCAACAACAATTTTCAATAACCTGCTCATTCGCTAAAACTGTCAAGTCATGAGGACACCAATTTAAAAGCCCTTTTTTTCTATAAACAATACCTTTATTCCACATATCAATAAAAAATGCTTGTTCAAATTTTGTATAAAGCGGGTCACTAGTAGCAAAATCTCTCTGTTTTGAAAAAGATAGCCCTAGTGAACTTAACTCTTTTCGCATGTAATCAATATTTTTATATGTCCACTCTTTTGGATGAACTTTATTTGAAATTGCTGCATTTTCAGCTGGCATTCCAAAAGCATCCCAACCGATTGGATGAAGTACATTAAACCCTTTTTTTCTATAAGCTCTAGCTATCGCATCGCCTATTGTGTAGTTTCTAACATGTCCCATATGAATTCTACCACTTGGATATGGAAACATACTAAGTACATATTTTTTTGGTAAGCTATAATCATCTTTTGGCTCAAAAATATGATTATCACTCCAATATTGTTGCCACTTTTTTTCTATCTCAATATGATTATATTCCATAAATCAACCTCTTAAAAAATTAATATTCGTTATCTCTAGCTTTTGAACTCTCTATTATTGCAAAAATAACAGAGACTATATTTGCAATCAAAGCTCCAATAGCTAAAGCAATAGCAGTCTCTTTATCATTAAAAAATTGAAGGTAAAAAAATGCTGGTATCAAATGTAAATCTGCTACAAGCGAACTAGCAAGCATTTCAGCAGACAGTATATTCCTAACACCAATTTTTAGTATTGTAGATATCATATTTACACTTCCTGCTATAAACAGTGCTACAACATTGTTGTCATATAAAAAACCACCTATTGTAGTCAAACTCATCAATGAAAAAAATACAAATATTACCTTACCCCAATCCATTGTTACCCCTTTTAGAGTCTATTAAATAGTTCCTTGTTCTGTCATGTTTCTTAATTTCTCTTTCTCTTTAGCTCTTTTTTGTTTATCAACCTCTTTTTGTCTATAATCCAAAATACTAAAATTAAAATATTGTAAAAGTGCAGCAGCTATAAACACAGAACTATAAGTACCAAATACTACACCAACAATAAGTGTAAAACTAAATCCATGAATTATCTCTCCACCAAATAGTAAAAGAGTTAATACAACTAAAAATACTGTTAATGATGTTAAAATAGTCCTAGATAGTGTTTTTGAAACAGCTTCATCTATTAAATCAACCACTGTAGTAATTTTCGTCACATGAATTTGTTCTCTTATTCTATCAAAAACTATAATACTATCATTTATAGAATAACCCAAAATTGTAAGTAGTGCTGCTAAAATATCTAAATTTACCTCTATATCAAATGCACTCACAGCACCTATTGATACAATTAAATCATGAAGTAGTGCCAATACAGAAGCAACTGCAAATCTCCACTCAAACCTAAAAGCAACATAGATTAAAATTCCAGCAACTGCAAATGTTAAAGCTAAAATTCCCTTTTCTCTAAGTTCATTTCCAACTTTAGGACCAACCATATCAACTCTTCTAATCTCGTAATTGCCACTACCTTTTAAAATTTCTGAAATTTTATCTCCAATATCACTTCCTAAAGCTTCAGTAGTAGAGCTAAATTTTATAACCACTTCATTTGGTGAACCAAACTCTGTAATAGAAGCATTTGAAAATAGATGAGACTCTTTTAATTTTTCTCTAATCAAATCTATTGGTGCATTTTGTTCATATTTAACCTGAACAACACTACCACCTGTAAAATCTATTCCCCAATTAAACCCTTTTGTAAATATTGAAACAATTGAAGCTATGACAAATAGAGTAGATATACCTAAAAATAGAAACCTTTTAGACATAAAGGCATAAGTTTTTGATTGATTAAATAGTTCCATTTTTAAACCCTACTTTCTAATTCCAAACCAAAATTGATAATTTTTGGTTTTACTTAATTTTGGTAATAGATACTCATAAATTCCATGAGTACAAGTAATTGCAGTTATCATTGAAGATAAAATACCAATAGATATAGTTACAGCAAACCCTTTTATAGGACCTGTTCCATAAGCATAAAGTGCAACAGCTGCTATTAAAGTTGTAAGATTTGAATCGACTATCGCTCTCATGGCATTTCCATACCCATCTTCAATAGCTTTTTTAACATGTTTACCTTCATTTAAAAGCTCTCTAATTCGCTCAATAATAATTACATTCGCATCAACAGCCATACCAATTGTTAAAACAATTCCAGCCATACCAGGAAGTGTTAAAGTAGCTCCAAAAAGTGCCATGACAGATACAATTAATAACATGTTTACAAGTACAGCAATACTTGCAATCAATCCAGACATTGCATAGTAAAAAATCATAAATGAAATAACGGCTACAAATCCACTTACAAGAGCAATAAACGATGATTTAATACTATCTGCACCCAAAGATGGTCCTACACTTCTTTTTTCAAGCATGACAACAGGAGCACTCAAAGCCCCACTTCTTAGAGCAATAGCTAAATCTGAAGCCTCTTGTGGTGTAAAATGTCCACTAATTTGCCCACTTCCACCACCAATTCTTTCTCTAATAACAGGAGCGGAATAGACTTTATTATCCAAAACAATAGCCAGTCTATTTCCTACACTCTTTTCAGTAAAATTTCCAAAAAGTGTAGCACCATGAGAATTTAATGTGAAATTTATTACAGGTTGATTGTTTTGGTCAAATCCAACCCTAGCATCTGTTAGCATCTCACCATCTAAAATAGGAATTTGATGAACTAGATATTTGATTTTTTCATCTTTTGCATCTTCTAAAATTAAATCTCCATAAGATTGAGCCTCTTCATGAGTTAATGAATTAACTTGGTCTGCTTTTTTCTCATCAACTGCCATTAGTTGCAAATGTGCTGCTTTTGAGATAAGTTCTCTAGCTCTAAGCTCATCTTCTTGTGTTTTAATTCCAGGAAGTTCAACTAAAATCTTATCAACCCCTTGTTTCGCGACATTAGGTTCAGCCAAACCAAACTGGTCAAGCCTATTTCTAATAGTCTCAACTGCTTGAGATATAGCAAACTGTCTAACTTTCTCTTTTTCAGCTTCTGTTAAAGTAAGAGAGTATAAAAGCCCATTTTTATCAATATTCAAGCCCTTTATTGAGGATAAAAATGTATCAATC
>JACAEZ010000220.1 GCA_013388565.1 Campylobacterales bacterium
GAAAACATGAGTTTGAAGAAGATGAATTAGGAATAAAACTTATGGCAAAAGCAAATTATGATACTTCTGAAGCATTAACTTTTTGGCAAGGCATGATGAAACACTCCAATCAAGAAGGTTTTGCATTTTTATCAACACACCCTTCAACAACAGATAGAATAGAAAATATTAAAAGAATAATACAAACTAGCTCCAAATAAGGATAAATAGATGATTTTGATGATTGATAATTATGATAGCTTTACTTATAATATAGTTCAATATTGCTATGAATTGGGAGCTAATTTAAAAATAGTCAGAAATGATAAAATTGATATAGATGGAATAAAACGGTTAAATCCAGCTAAAATTATAATCTCTCCAGGACCTGCAACTCCAAATGAGGCTGGTATTTGTCTTGATGCTATTAAATGTTTTTCAGATAGTTTACCAATACTTGGAGTTTGCTTAGGTCATCAAGCAATAGCACAAGCATTCGGAGCTGAAATTATTAGAGCTAAAAACTTAATGCATGGAAAAACATCAACTGTTAAAATCGTAAAAGATACACCAATTTTTAAAGATATACCTGAAAATTTTACCGCAACAAGGTATCACTCACTTGTTGTAAATCAAAAAAATATTCCAGATATTGTAATACCTACTGCATATAGCATTGATGATAATGAAATCATGGCATTAGAGATAAAAGATAGAGCTGTTTATGGAGTTCAATTTCATCCAGAATCTATCATGAGTCAATTTGGATACAAGATTTTAGAAAATTTTTTAAATCTATAATCAAAAACTATTCTTTATAGCTTTCCACACTTTTATAGCTTGATAATGCTCTTTTACATCATGACATCGAATGATAGAAGCTCCATTATCAAGAGATTTTAAGTGTATTGCTAATGTTCCAGCCAATCTATCTTTTATATCAGATGGTGTGATTTTATCTATCATAGATTTTCTACTTGCCCCTATTAGTAGAGGTATTTGAAACTTTTTAAAGTGTGCTAGATTTTTAATTAATGTTAAATTATGCTCCAAATTTTTCCCAAAACCAATACCAACATCTAAAATAATATTTTGTACTCCAAAACTTTTAGCCATCTCTACTCTTTGCTTGAAAAAATTATCTATATCAATCATGACATTATCATAAGTTGGATTTAATTGCATATTTGAAGGGTTATTTTGCATGTGCATTATAACTACTGTTGCACAAAATTTTGAAGCTAGTTTTGCGATATTCTCATTTTTCAAACCTGTAATATCATTTACAATCTTAAAACCTCTATCAAGTGCATACTCCAAACATTTATAACTATACGAATCTAAACTAAACTCTACTTTTTCATACAATTTTTGCGAATAAATTGTATCAATAACAGATTTTAACCTTAAAAACTCTTCATCTTCACTAACCTCTAAACTTCCTGGTCTGCTAGAGATTGCCCCAATATCAATAATATCAGCTCCATCAGCTATCATTTGTTCTATTTTAGAGATTGTTTCATTAGGTTTAAATCTGCTATCTTCATAAAAACTATCACTATTTGCATTTAAAACTCCCATGATAGATATATCAAAACTCTCTTCATCTATAAAATTTTTTAGTTCATGAGCCAAACTTTTCAAACCAAACGGTTGAGCCAACTCTTTTTTTGCCAAAATTTTTATATGTTTTTTATTACATATCAAAACACCATCTACAAACTCACTTTTACACTCAATAACACCATTTGGTACAGCAAATTCAGCACCAATAGATAGAGCATCTTGTTTTAAAATATTTGCAGCTGGTGTTTTTATATCTTTTATATAAAATAAAAAAAGTTCACTTTTATCACTCATGATAGATATTCCACCACTGCAAACATCAAGCTTTTTAAAAATTGTTTTTACATCTGTATCATTTGAAATTCTGTATATATTCAAAATCTAATCCTTTATTTATATATCCAAAAACCCTCACCTCTATTTATAGTAGAAGGATTTTTACTCCATGAAGATAGAGTTGCATTATATGTCCAACTCGATTTTATAGAACAATTTTGGCAACTAATCTCATTTTGAATAGTTATATTTTTCCCTGCACCTAAAAGTGACCAACCACTACTTAAAGTAGAAAAGCTATCACTGCTATACTCTTGCCCTTCAAATGTGTAGCTTTTTGAAGAGCTACTTAACACCCAAATACCCTGTTTTGGATTTAAAGTAGTAGGATTTTTCGTATAACTACCATTATAGGTATATGTTGTATCACCGCTAAATATAGAAGAGTTGTAGCTTTTATTTACAGGGATAGAGACTAAATTCCACCCTTTTTGAAGATTTAATGTAAAATTTTGATTAGTTGTTGGATATGTAGCTAAGTCTGTATTTGAAAGTGTCAATTCCAAAACTCTTCCACTTTGAAAGTTAAAAATTGCTTTTTGCCCTATAGAGCCACTGATAGCAATTTTTAATGTATTCATATCAATAAAATCTGTCTTTAAAAACTCCATACCACTTTGATATTGGCTTGAATATCCATTTGAAATATCATTAGCATTTAGCGGTTTTAGATATATTGCATACTCAACATTTGGTTTTATATCTATTTTTGCAGTTGTAGAGTTTATCTCATAAACTGGAATATCAAGCGATTTGGTTTTAAAACTCCACTCATAGTTTTTTGTAGCTCCATCAACATTAAAAGATGTTTTTACACTATAATTTGTATTCCAATCAAGCCTATCAAGCGGAAATAGTGCAAATTCAAACTCACTAAATTTACTATTTGGATCGTTATCTTTTGTTAAAATTAATGTATTATCCACCTTAACACCATTTTTGTACAATTCAAAAGAGATTAGTTGAACACTTTTTACAAAATATTCATTAAACTTTACACTTATAGGATTTCCACTAACACTATGATTTGGCAATGGGTCGGGAGACTCTTCAAAAAATGGAGGCTCAAAATCACTCATACCATTATAAGGCCACAAAATCACCTCTGGATTTTTTGCTCTTGAACTATTTTTAGCAGTATCATAACTATTCTTTTCTATTTTAAAATTATAATCTATACAAATTCCATAGTAATAATATCCATATCCACTGTAGCTACTACCTTTACATATATCATTTATCTCTTTATTTCCCATATTATAAACATAATTTAACCCATCAATTCCAATTCCTATCTCATTTGCATCATAGTTTAAAAAACCAAACCGATGATAAATCGCACTAAACAAATTATCAATAGAAGCTTTTACACTCTCAACACCATAAGTTACATTTTCACCCTCATAAGCATCATAACCCACATAATTTACTCTATCTTTTGGTTCAACACCTGTAAAATATTGATAACTTTTATCCTCATAATGTCCAACTTGATTATTTGCATTTAGATATTTAGCATGATTTTGAGAAGAGCTATTTAATAAAGTATTTAGTATAAACGGTGTCATGTTAGCACTTTGCCTTAAAAAATTTAGATACTCAACCCCAACTGACCTCTCATAATCTAAATTTATACCCTCCCTCTTTTTTGCATGATATTCATAAACATATATATTATTTTGTGCATATAAAAAACCTGCTGTAAATATTAAAACAGTACTTTTTCTAAACATATTTAAAAACCTTTTAAAATAGATGAATTTATTTTATCCATTTAATGCTTTATAATACTTCAAACAAAATGTGAAAATTTTATACAACACAACAAATTTTTATTTTAAAAAAGGTATATTTATAAAATCTTAGTAGAGAAGGAGTTTGTATAAATTTTAAGTTAAAACAGAAATTAGTTACAGTCGGAGTTTGTGTCTCTTTAATGACATCAACTAATCTTTTGGCACAACAAAATAGTAAAAATGAGAGTTTTAAACTAACTATTTTACATTTAAATGACCATCATGCACATTTAGATGGTGAAGATTTTGAATTAAATTTCGATGGCATTAAAACAAAAGTTGAATTGGGTGGTTTTCCAAGAGTTGCTACAAAAATAAAAGAGTTAAAAGCAAAAGCTATAAATCCTTTGGTTTTACATGCTGGAGATGCGATGAGTGGAACACTCTATTATACGATTTTCAAAGGTCAAGCTGATGTAGAGCTTATGAATATGATAGGTTTTGATGCCTATACATTGGGAAATCATGAGTTTGATGAGGGTGATAAAGTGTTAGCTGATTTTATTGATAAAGCTAAATTTCCAATTGTTACATCAAATGTTGAGGTAAAAAAAGGGAGTGTTTTAGAAAATAGATGGAAACCATATATAATAAAAGATATAAAGGGTGAAAAGGTCGCTATTATTGGATTAGAGAGTGCAAATAAGACAAAAAGCTCATCAAGAGCAAGTGAAGATGTAGTCTTTTTTGATGAATTTTTTAGAGCTCAAAAATATGTATCAGAATTACAAGAAAAAGGTATAAATAAGATTATACTTCTAAGCCATTTTGGATATGAGAATGATTTAGAATTGGCTAAAAAAATTGATGGTATAGATATTATTGTTGGTGGAGATTCTCATGCACTACTTGGAGATTTCAAAGAGTTTGGATTAAGTAGTGTAGGTGAATATCCTACAAAAACTTTATCAAAAAACAGTAAAAATGTCTGTGTTGTTCAAGCTTGGGAGTATGCAAAAGTTGTTGGAGAGTTGAATGTAGAGTTTAACTCAAAAGGTGATGTAATTAATTGTGGTGGAAAACCAAATTTACTTATAGGTGAAACTTTTACACAAAATGATAAAGAGTTAAATAAAGAGCAAAAAAGTGCAATTTTAAAGAAAATTGAAAATAGCAACATATCTATAACAAAAGAAAATCCAGAAATTTTAGCAAAATTAAATCACTACAAAAAAGAGATAGAGGAGAAATCAAAAGAGGTTGTAGGAGTTATAAAAGAGGATTTAAGACATATTCGTATTCCTATGACAAATTATGGCGATATGGATGGTTCATTACTGCCACTTGGAAGTGAGATTGCTCCTGTTATTGCAGAGGCTTTTTATAATTTAAGTCTTAGAGCAGATGCTTGTATTCAAAATGCTGGTGGTGTTAGAAGTGGTTTATTGGCTGGAGAGATTAATGTGGGTGGTGTTTATACACTTCTACCTTTTTCAAATACACTATTTGAGTTTGATATAAAAGGAAGCGAGATAAAACAGCTACTTGAAGATGCGATTATAAACTATAATGACAATAGAGGTTCTGATGGTTCATTCCCTTATGCTTATGCTTTGAGATATGACATTGATATGAATAGAGAAAAAAATAGTAGAGTTTATAACTTAGAGATAAAAGATAGAAAAACAAAAAAATGGCAACCTCTTGAAGCTGATAAATCATATGTAATAGTTACAAATAGCTATATAGCAAATGGTAAAGATGGCTATACTACACTAAAAGAGCTATCAAATAGAGGCAAAGGAATAGATACATATTTAGATTATGCTATGAGTTTTGTAAATTATGCAAAAGAGAAAAAAGAGATAAGCAGATTACCAAAAGATGAACATTGTATTAAGAGTTATACTTTGTTGAAAAAATAGCAATTTAAAATCAAATATTTTTACACTCTTTTTCACTGTTACAATTTCAAAAAAATAAGCTTATTAAGGATATTCATGAATAAAGAGGATTTTTTTATCAAAAATATAAAATCAAACAAAATAATCGGCGACGATGGAGCTTTTATCGATGGATATGTCTATAGCATGGATGCTTTTTATGAAGATACACACTTTAAAAGAGAGTGGATGAGTTTAAAACAGATTGCAAAAAAAAGTTTTTTAGTCAATATTTCAGATGCAATTGTCATGAACTCATACCCAAAATATGCCTTGATTTCTATCTCTATTCCAAAACATTACACAAAAAGTGATTTAGTCGAGTTAGCTGATGGATTTAAAGATGTTGCTAGTGAATTTAATATAGAGATAATCGGTGGCGATACAATAAAATCAGACAAACTTACAATCTCTATTACAATTATTTCAGAGTGTAAAAATCCAATCTTTAGAAAAGGATTAAAACCAAATCAGCTTATTGCATACACAGGAAAATTAGGAAGTGTTAGAAAAGAGTTAGATTATCTATTTAAATACAATCAAATATCTAGCAATTCAAAATTTATCACACCAATTTTAAAACCTAAATTTTTTTACGAAATATCACCATTTATAACTTGTGGCATGGATATTTCAGATGGACTTTTTTTTGAATTAGAAAGATTATCTAAAATAAATAAAGTTGGTTTTGATTTTTTTAAGCCAATTTCAAAAAGTGTAGGGTGCAGTGGAGAAGAGTATGAAATGTTGATATGTTTTGATAAAAAAGATAGAGATAAAATTTTAAAAATAGCAAAGCTTCATGAAGTAGATTTAACAATTTTTGGAATGTCAACTCATGGAAGATTTAAATGTATCTGCAAACCACACCACTTTTAAATAATATCAACAAATAAGCTTATGCCAAATAGCAAAAAAAGATTTTTGTTTATAACAGCAACAAATACACTAGATGATAAAACTCAAATCGTAGATTTATCAGTTGTGATATAGACAAAGAGTATTTTGAGATAGTCCAAAAGAGAGACTAAAAAAGAAACAAACCATTTTAAGATTAAAGGTTTAAGAGGCTCTTTGGTAGAGTTCTTTTTTGCTTATTTGAATTGCATTTAATATCTGCTTAATAACCTTTTTTGTTAATATATCTTTTGAATTAGAATTTAAACACAATCTTTTACATTTTTGATTTAAAGATATAAATTTGCTTGTACTTATATTGTCTAAAAATCTATATTTTCATCTATCGTTTCAATAAAAAACGGTATATTCATAATATCATTTAGAAAAATATCTGTATCAAAATAATCTAATGTTATCTCGTATAGTCTCAAAACCTCTTTTAAATCTTTCATCTGTTTTACCTTTATTGATTTTTGCCTCATATCTTTTATATTTGTTTTCAAAACTCTCTAACTCATCACTTATCTTATAGCTAGTCATGACAGTTCCAAACTCATTAAATACAACCGCCCAACTTCTATCATCATTATAACAAACACTATCCCAACTATTTTTATACTTAGCTAAAATATACTCTTTTGAATTTGCCAAGCAATCAACAGTTTTTTGAATATAATCAAACTCATCTTTTATCGCATTTTCGTTTAGTCTCTTTTGGATATGTATTCGCCAACTTTTATCATTTTGCCAAACTTTTGAAAATGTGTTTAACAGTGTATCTTTTGAATTAAAATCGACTTTTTTAAAATTATCTATTATTTTACTCTCTATATTTTCCATTCCAGCATTATACCCCAAATCCCCCACCACTTTAGTTTTATAAATCTCACTATTATTTTTATCTACCAAACCTACAACTGTATTACTTTTGTTTTCTAAATATTGTCTCAACACCCTTAAGTCGGGTCATGAATTGTAATAGAACTCTTCTAAAGTATCTATATCGTCCATATTTGATAGAACTTCTTCTAAGCTACCAATGTCCACTACTTTAAAGGTTCCTTTGTTAAAGTTTATAAGTAGTAGACTTGATGGGAATTTATCCCCCACCAAGCTTCTGTAGGATTCAAATAATTTTATAGTATCCAAAGTTTACACCTCCACAATGTATTTTACATACATTGTATGTGTACACGATTTGGCTAAGATATTTTAGTAAGTCTTTTAAGTTCCTCTAATGCGTATATATCTCCATCATCCTCAAGGAGGTCGTAGAGTTTATTTATAGATAGAGACTTTTGCTTTACCATCTCCGTAAAGTCAACCTTATGTTGTGGTCTGTCACTATCAAGGTACATCCAAGCTAGATACTCAGGCTTTATTACGCTTACTGTAACTCCGAACAGTAAAGCTCTTTTGCTTTCCACTATACCAGAAAGTTCTGTGTCAGCAAAGCTGAAAAGAACATCCACAGGAAGTCCTGCCACTTTGATGATATTCAGATGATAGGTGTCCTCTTCCCTATACTTAAGCTGGTTATCTTTAAGAGTTTTTATTAGCTTAGCTTTATCAGACTTCTTTATCAATAAGTTTATGTCTTTAGTGTTTCTTGGATTGTTAGGGATGTGTAGACCAAAAGCTAAAGCCCCCGTAACTGCATAAGCTATATTTGAAGAAGTAAGTAGTTTATCTATTGTAAACAAAGCTACATCAAATCCTCTTTCTTCTCCAGTTATA
>JACAEZ010000227.1 GCA_013388565.1 Campylobacterales bacterium
CCCTTAGCTTCGTGTTAAAATAGGGTTGATTAATCCCTTTTAGAAACCTGCTTGTTAAACATAGTAAAATTATACCAAATCCAAAAATCTTTGTAAAGGCAAAGTTTGAACTGTTTGTGAGTATTTAAATCTTAAATCTATAGAATATTGACTTTAAAATTATTCATTTTTCACTATAAATTATAAATTAAAAAAAGGACAACACCTATCAAGTACCAAAAATAGAAGAGTTAAAAGAGACAATACTAGACATTCAAGCCACAAACCAAAACGGTGAGACATTTATAGTAGAAATGCAAAAAAAGATTTAGGAGATTTTGCAAAAAGAAGTCTATACTACACATCAAAAGCCTATGTAGAACAACTAAATAAAAGCAAAGATTATTCAGAACTAAAAAGAGTCTATTTCATAGGCATACTAAACTTCAATATGTTTGAAAACAACAACTACATCTCAAGACATCTAATCCTTAACCAACAGACACTAAAACAAGAACTAAAAGATTTTGAATTTAACTTCATAGAACTATCAAAATTCAATAAAAACTTAAAACAGCTAGAAACTACACTTGATAAATGGCTATACTTTATCAAAAATGCAAAAGATTTGGAACTAATCCCAAACGAACTAGAAAACATCACAGAACTAAAAGAGGCTTTTGAAGTAGCTACACAATATAGCTGGAACAAAGAAGAGATGAAAATATATGAGTATGTAGCACTCAAAGAGTTTGATGAGATAAAAGCAATGAAAAATGAATAGTGAATAGTGAAAAATTACAATCATTGAGCTATTTGTGAGTGTTTAAGAAAATAACTCATATAATATCAACTTAAAAAATGAAGGGATTTTTATGATAACACTGAAAATTCAAAATCCAGAAATAGAAACAATTTTCTTAGAGGGTTTTAATAGTAATAAAGAGATGTTTTTTGAGTTTGTAAAAGAGAGTTACAATAAAATGGTTATTTTAAATAGTCTCGACAAGTCGATAAAACAAGCAAAACTTCAAAACTCACAAGAGCTTGAAGAGACAACTTTAGATGATTTGATAAACGATGTTAAAAATAGTACCAACCCCTGAATTTTCAAAACAGGTCAAAAAACTTGCAAAATCATATAAAAATATAGCAGATGATTTGGAATGGCTCAAAGCAAAACTGCTTCAAAACCCAAAAAGTGGTATAGAACTTGGGAATAGTTGCTTTAAAATAAGAGTTCCAAACTCTTCAATACCAACTGGTACAAGCGGTGGATTTAGAGTAATCACATACTACATAGATAAATCAAATATAATTAGACTACTTTTGATATATTCAAAAACCCAAAAAGATAATATTTTAGATAGTGAAATTAAAGAGATAATTGAGAAAAATAATTTATAAACCAGAAAAAGGGGTGTTCATGAAGGTGTTTTTAAAAGTATTGGTCGGCTTGATGTTAGCTAGTATGTAAAATTAAAAAAAGGTAATCCATGAAATATTTAAATTTTCCAATTGAGGTTTATTATGATGAAGATGTTTATATAGCTAGATGTAACACTTTACAAGGTGCATTTGCAGAAGGTGAGACTCCACAAGAGGCGATAAAAGAGCTTATGAGTGTAATTGAGATGATATTACAAGATAAAGCAGAAAATAAAAACTTTGAGACAGTATCTGATAGATTTTTCACAACACTACCTATAGCAGTTGGTCAATGAATAAACTATCGTCTATAAGCTATGAAAAACTTATCAAAAAGTTGTGGCTTATTGGATTTGAGCTTTATAGACAAGGTAAAGGAAGTCACGAGCTTTGGAAAAGAGATGATAGAGTCATTCCTATACCAAAACACAAAGGCAAAGATATTTCAAAGGGTATGTTAAAAACGATACTGAATGAAATACCAATTACAATAGAAGAGTTTAATAAATTATAAAAACCAAAAAAAAAGGAGCATTCATTAAGGTGATTTTAAATGTGTTGGTCGGCTTGATGTTGGCTAGTAGTCAAATAGTGAATAATGAAAATATAAAAAACTAAAAATTAAACAAAAGGAGATGTTATGATAAAAACAGTTTTAAAGGTTTCAGTAGTGGCAAGTTTGATACTATCAGCTGGAAATGCTGGTATAAGTGATGGGCTTGTAGCTCATTATGAGTTTGAGGGAAATGCGAATGATAGTAGTGGGAATGGGAATAATGGGACAGAGTATGGTGGAGTTGGTTATGTTGATGGGGTGATTGGGAAAGCAGGGAGTTTTGATGGAATGGATAACTACATATCAAGAAATATTGATGTTTCAGAAACAAAATACAGTGTCTCTGTGTTTTTTAAAACCACTTCGTTAGATGGAGGATTATTTCAAGTTGGAGATGGAGAGCTTGGAGTTAATGGTCATGATAGGCATATATATTTAAGTAGTGGCAAAGTTTGTACTAGAGTTTGGAGCGATGAGACAATATGTACTGGAACAAAATATGATGACAACAGCTGGCATAATATTGTGCATAAATATGATGGAACAAAACAGTATATATATGTAGATGGTAGTTTGTTGGCTACAGGTTCAAAAGGAAGTTCTGATTTTGATTGGCAAACACATATTAGTATTGGTTTTAGTCAAGATGCATACAACAAATATTTTAATGGTCTCATCGACGACCTACGAATCTATAACCGTGCCTTATCTGATAGTGAGATAAAAGAACTTTACAATCTTAAAAATGGCACTATTTCATCTGACAACTGCAATCTATCATCAAAATTAGATAAATATGATTTTATAGATATGGTTGTAGATGGTA
>JACAEZ010000107.1 GCA_013388565.1 Campylobacterales bacterium
AAGATTCGGTTTGAGGATGAATCTTATTTGTGCTATTATAAATCTTGATAAAATAGCTATGAATATGGTTTTGGATGATGTTCTGGGTGGTTTGTTTTAGGGGAGGTCTACTCTTTTCAAAATATATTTTGTACCATAACAGCCAAACTAAGATGGCTACTGTTGTGGCAGAAATTGCTCTTATAAGTTGGACTGGAAAATTAAATGTGTCTAAAAACTCTTGATGTGATATTAAAATATTTTGTAAGAATGTAGTTTCAGGAGTTATCGTTCCGCCGAATATACCATACAAAAATAGCACCAAAGCGATTTTTTGCAAATATTTTTTATAAGTTGGAAAATCTTTTGATTTTTGATATAAAATAAAAGCCCCAAGTGAAGCACCGCCAAACCCTAATGTTAATCTAATCAAGGCATTTACATCATTTAATGAGCCAAAAAATCCTAAAGATATTATAAAAATTATTGGAATATAAATCAATCTTGAAGGGGTTTTTGAATAAATCAAACTGCTTGAAATTCTAGCAAACTCAAATAGTGCGATAAAAGATGTAAAAAGTAAAACAAGTCTGAATTCTGTAAATAACTTAGAATCTCCAACACTCAATGCCAATAAATCGCACCACTCTTGAATGCCATGAATAAGTCCAAAATAGCCAAGCCATTTCCAATTTACTATATTGACTTCACTTTTTGAAAATTGATATACAATAGACCATAAAAGAATGAAAGCCAACCCATATATAAAAAATATATAATCCATCTGTTCTATAAAAAAGCTTTCATTTAATCACTTTCTAAAAATTTAAAAATATTAGTATAAAAGGGAAGAGACACTTTTTTGCAACTGTTGCATATTAAAACTATTTGCATATAATGAGCTATTTAACAGAGATTTGTTTAACTCAAGTTCATTTACATTTTTTGCCAAATCACTATTTTGAAGGTTCGATTCACTCTCTTGCATTTTTGTAGCTGTTTTTAAATTTGTCTCTATAGCTTTTGAAAACTCATTTATGGAAGATGCAATAGACTCTCTCGCACTATTTACTGAACCAATTGCATTTTGTAATGTTTTTGTATCAGCTATATCAATGTCACTCGTTGCAATAGAGTTTAACGTTACATTAATAGCTCTTTGACCTACTTCAAAGCTACCACTTTGAAATACATTTTTTCCATTGTAAGAGGCATTTGATAAAGCACTTGACATAGATGACTTTAAAGCCTCTACTTGGCTATTTAACATAGATTTTTGGTCACTATTTAAAGCACCACTACCATTTTGTACACTAAGTTCTGTTAGTTTTGTAAGAGACTCACTCACACTTGATAATGCACCATCAGCTATTTGATACATTCCAACGGCTTCATTTGCATTTGCAACACCTTGAGTAAGTTCACTTAATTGGTTTAATAAAGAATCTGCTACTTGTAAATTCGCACCATCACTTCCTTTTAATGCACGAACAGCAGATATTTTGTCTAATGTACTTGCTACATTATCTTTTGATTTATCAACATTCACTTGTGTTTGAGTTACATTTGTACCTATTTTCATGTCCAATCCTTTGTGACAGATTTAATCCTTCATGACTTAAATATCGTCATTTTTGCATATATTTTTCTAAATACTTTGTGTCAAATTTATTGTTTATAAAATCTTCATTATCCATCATGTTTATATGAAATGGAATTGTTGTTTTAATTCCCTCTATCTCATACTCCATCAAAGCTCTTTTCATTTTTGCAATCGCTTTTTCTCTAGTTTCAGCCCAAACGATAAGTTTTCCTATCATGGAATCATAGTGTGGTGGCACTGCATAACCAGAATAAGCATGAGAATCCACTCTTACATCTTTTCCACCAGGGACATTATATTTTGAAATAACTCCAGGGTTTGGAATAAATTTAACAGGGTCTTCAGCCGTTATTCTACATTCGATTGAGTGACCTTTATTTTTAAATGACTCTTGAGATGGTAGTTCTTTTCCTTCAGCGATATTTATCATCTGCTCTATTATGTCTAATCCAGAACACATCTCACTTACTGGATGTTCTACTTGAAGTCTTGTATTCATCTCAATAAAATAGAAGTTTCTATCGCTATCAGCTAAAAATTCAAATGTTCCAGCACCTACATAGTTTATAAATTTAGCCGCTTTTACAGCAGTTTCAAGCAATTTTTGTCTTGAAACCTCGTCTAAAAATACAGCTGGTGACTCTTCGATTAGTTTTTGATGTCGTCGTTGCATAGAACAATCTCTCTCACCAACATGAATTACATTTCCATGTTTATCTGCTAAGATTTGAACCTCTATATGTCTTGGATTTTGAATAAATTTTTCCATATAAATTGTGCCATCGCCAAATGCACTCAATGCTTCACTTTCGGCTGCCAAAAATGAGTTTTCAAGTTTTGATTCATCTTCAACAATTCTCATACCTCTTCCGCCACCACCAGCAGAAGCTTTTACAATTACAGGATAGCCTATCTCAAGTGCAATTTTTTTAGCCTCTTCAATGCTTGATAATGCACCTTCACTACCTGGAACTACTGGTACTCCAGCTTTTACCATCACCTCTTTTGCTTTACTTTTATCGCTCATGAGAGCCATAACTTCAACAGATGGACCGATAAACTCTATTCCATGATGAGAACAAACCTCAACGAAACTTTGATTTTCACTCAAAAATCCATATCCTGGAAAAATAGCATCACTTTCAGATATTTCTGCTGCTGAAATAATTGCTGGAATATTTAGATAACTTTGAGCAGATTTTGCTCCACCTATACATATTGTTCCATCAGCAAAATTTAAATAAGAGGCATTTTTGTCTGCAATTGAATAAACAGCAATAGACTCTTTGCCCATCTCTTTAATCGTTCTGATAGCTCTTAGGGCAATCTCTCCTCGATTTGCTATCAAAATTCTTTTAATCTTTTTTTCCAATCTTATACCCTCTCAACTAAAAACAGTGGCATATCATACTCAACAGGTTGTCCATCATCAACTAAAAATTCCAATATTTTGCAATCAAATTCAGCTTCTATTTCATTCATGATTTTCATCGCCTCTAAAATACATAGCGTTTGACCTTTTTTGACTCTATCGCCAACATTTACAAATGCTGGTTTGTCAGGTGATGGACATCTATAAAATGTACCTACCATTGGTGATTTTAACTCTTCACCACTTTTTTTAACTGTTTTTTGTTCTTTTGGTTGTTCTTGTGTAGTTTGAATTTGTGGCTGTTGTATTACAACATTTTGCGGTTGTGTTAGTTGAGTAGTTGCTATAATTTGCTCTTTTGCTAGATTAATAGCGAACTCTTGTTCTTTGATTGTTAGAGATGTTATTGAACTCTCATCAAATAGTTTTATTAATTCTTTAATTTCTTCGAATTGCATACAATTTCCCCTTTTTTTACGATTTTTGCATTAAGACTGTTAGTTTGATATAATAACATAATTTTTATAAATTTGATTTATTTTAAGTTTAAAGGTAGCTAGAATGGGACTTAAATCTGATATTTGGATAAAAAAAATGGCAATAGAACATGCCATGATAGAACCTTTTTGCGAAGGTCAAGTAGGCAAGGGTGTTGTTAGTTATGGTGTTAGTAGTTATGGGTATGATATTCGAGTTAGTGATGAGTTTCAAATTTTTACAAATATAAACTCTACATTTGTTGACCCTAAAAATTTTGATAAAGCAAATGTTGTGGACTTTAAGGGTGATATTTGCATTATTCCACCAAACTCATTTGCATTAGCTAGAACTGTTGAATATTTTAAAATTCCACGAAGTACATTAGCTATTTGTCTTGGTAAAAGTACATATGCTAGATGTGGAATTATTGTAAATGTAACTCCATTTGAGCCAGAATTTGAAGGTCATATTACTATTGAAATATCAAATACAACTCCACTTCCAGCAAAAATTTATGCAAATGAGGGAATTGCACAAGTGTTGTTTTTTGAAGCAGATGAGGAGTGTTTGGTTAGTTATAAAGATAAAAATGGTAAATATCAAAAACAAACTGGTATCACTTTACCTAAAATTTTATAGGATTTTATAGATGTTAAATTTTGAAACTCTTCAATTTGAAGACTTTTTTAAAAATCATATTAAGTTATTATATGTAGAAGATGACAAAGCTACATTTGACATGATGAGTTTGGTTCTTAATAGATTTATTTCAAATATTCAGTTTGCAAATAATGGTGAAGATGGCTTAAAATATTTTATAGAGTATAAACCTGATATTGTAATAACTGATGTGAATATGCCAATCATGAATGGTTTGGAGTTAGCTAAAAAAATAAAAGAGATATGTGTTAAAGATGGTAGTAGTGTTGAAATTATTATTACATCTGGAAATGGAAATTCAAGACAGTTGATAGAAGCTATTGAAATAGGTGTTAATCATTACATTTTAAAACCTATATCTATAAAAACTCTTCAAGAAAAACTTACAGATAGTGTTAAAAAAATATACAATCAAAAAAAATCACTAGCATTACAACAATTATTAAAAGAGTATAAATATGCTGTTGATGAGAGTACTATCGTATCAAAAACAGATGCAAAAGGGATAATCACTCATGTAAATAAGAAATTTGTGGAACTTTCTGGATATAGTGAAGATGAGTTAATTGGTAAATCTCATAGCATAGTTAGACATCCAGATATGCCAAAAGAGGCTTTCAAAGAGTTGTGGGATACGATAAAATCAAAACAAATTTGGAAAGGTATTGTTAAAAATAGGAAAAAAGATGGTAGTTACTACATTGTAGATGCGATTATTATTCCTATTGTTGATATAAATGGTGAAATAGTTGAATATATTGGTGTTAGACATGATATTACAGAGCTTGAAAGTTATAAAGAGTTGCTAAAATCTAGGCTGGTTGAAAAAGAGGAGAGTTTAGAGGAGAAAATTCACTTTTTAAGAGAGTATGAAAAAGCTATTGAAGCTAGTGCCTCTTTTTCAAGAACAGATGAAAATGGTATTATAAAATATGTAAATGATAAATTTTGTAACCAATTCGGCTATTCAAAAGCAGAGTTGATTGGAAGTTATCACAATATTATAAAGCACCCTGATAATAGTGATGTATCCTTTTACAAACATATGTGGGAGACTATAAAATCAAAAAATGTTTGGCAAGGAATTTTTAAAAATCTCTCAAAAAATGAAAAAACAAAATATATGGATACAACTATTATTCCTATATTGGATAGAGTTGGAAATATAGCAGAGTTTTTTAGCATTCGATTTGATGTTACAGAACTTGTTGAACTTTCAAAAGAGATAGAAGATACACAAAAAGAGATAATTTTTACACTTGGTGAAATTGGAGAAAGTAGGTCAAAAGAGACAGGTAATCATGTCAAAAGAGTTGCAGAGTATTCATATATTTTAGCAAAAGAGTATGGACTTAGCGAAGAGGACTCTTTACTTTTGAAAAATGCTTCTCCTATGCATGATATTGGAAAAATCGCAATTTCAGACCATATATTATTAAAACCTGCAAAGCTTACATTTGAAGAGTTTGAAACTATGAAAACTCATGCAACTCTTGGTTATCAAATGTTAAATAAATCAAATAGACCTATTTTAAAAACAGCTGCTACAATAGCTCATGAACATCATGAAAAGTGGAATGGAAAAGGGTATCCTAGAGGTTTGAGTGGTGAAAATATCCATATTTACGGCAGAATTACTGCTATTGCTGATGTCTTTGATGCTTTAGGTAGTGATAGATGTTATAAAAAAGCTTGGGAGATGAGTGATATTTTAGAGCTTTTTAAACAAGAAAAAGGTGAACATTTTGACCCACTATTGATAGAGCTTTTTTTTAAAAATATTGATAAATTTATTGCCATTAAAAATAATTTTCATGATTGAGGGCAGTTTTAATTGAGTGTTATTTCTGAACCGTTTCATGAATATGAAAATAGTGGAGTGAGTTATGATTTTATTCCATTTGCAATCTCTACAGACAATCTTTTAAAAGAGCTTAAAACTTTTTCACAAAAATTAAAAATTCCTTTAAATATGTTAGATTATGAGTTGATTGATTATAGTACATTTAAAAAAGAGGCTAATGATACTGCATGGAAAGAGTTGAAAAGCGAAGATGTTGATGAATATTTTAGAAGAGATAGATTGTTGGATAGAGATTTTAAGATAAAACAGTTTTATAAAGTCAAAATCTTTCCAAAAGAAAAAAAAGAGAACTTTAAACTTGTCATGAATATAGCAAGTGATAAAGATTTTACAAAAGTTGTAGGTATTATCAAAAAAGAGTCTATTTTGAACTACTCAAATAGATTGTTTAAAGATTTAAAAAATGAGTGCGATAAAAAAAAGATAAAAGCTGGTGTTTTGCTTGGTTTTTGCGATGAAGAGTTAATTCATGCTTTAGAGATTATTGTGTCAAAGGTTATGATAAATAAACGATTAATTGAAGATGAAAAGATTACTCTTTGTGAAGGTATAAAACCAATTTTTCCTGTATTTGAAAAGTATGAATTGTTGTTTAATAAAAAAACTAAACTTAAAGATAATGCAAAGATAGATTATTCTGATAGAAACTTTTTAAAGACTATTAAAGCTGGTGACAATGTTGCTATCTATTATAAACCAAAAGAGGGTAGAGGTGGTAGAGATTGTAGAGGTGTTTATATAGATATTAGTCATATTAAAGATGTAAATCATAAAGTTTATACATTTGGTAAAAATATAGAAGCTACTTTAGAAAATGATTGTACTGTTTATAAGGCTCGAAAAAGTGGTTATATAAAGATAGACAGAGATTTAATAGATATTAGTGAAGATGAAGTTAAATTAAATAGAATAGATTTTAAACATACAGGTTCTATATTGTCTGATGAAGATGTTGATTTAAAAATCAATGTTGAACAGAGTAGTTATTTGCTTGATGCTGTTGGAAGTAGTGTAACTGTTGAGGCTAAAGAGGTAAAAGTAAAAGGAAATGTGGCTGAAAATTCTGTAATAAGTGCCAAAATAGTTGAGATAGATGGACAAACTCATCAGCACTCAAAAATATATGCAAAACATGCAGTTATACATAATCATAAAGGGTATATTGAAGCAGATAGTGTACATATAAAAAATTTGGAACGGGGTGTTGTTGTTTGTAGTGAGTGTGTTATAGATAACTGCATTGGTGGAGAGGTGTTTGCAAAAAAGATACATGTAGAAAATCTCCACTCTCATGCCTCTTTAAATGCTTCTGATGAGATTGAGATTATTAAAATTTTGGGAGAAGATAACTCATTTTCATTTGATTCACTGTTTGATAGAGATGTAAAAACAATATATGAAAAGCTCCATCATGAGAGTTCTATTTTAAAAGATGAGTTGAAAAAATTAGATGAACAGTTTTTTATTCAAAAAAATTTATTTGATAAAAATCAAGATTTAATATTTTTAATAAAAGATAAAATAGAAGAGGCAAAAAGAGTAAAACAAAAACCTTCAAAAGTATTGCTTGATAATTTGGCAGAGTATAAAAAATTGATACAAAATATAGAAAATTATGAAAAGCAAAAAAATAAAATATCAAAAACACTTGATGAGTTACTTTCAGAAATAGAGACAATTCAATCAAAAATATTTCAAGCTAGATTAATAAATCATTCAAAATATAGTGGATATAATGAAATTAAGTTTAAAATATTGGAGCCTTTATGTCAGCTCCAATTTATACCAAAAGGGTTTGAGAAGGTTATAAAGGTTGTAAGTAATGGTGATGAGTTTGAGATTATTGCCGAAAACAGTGATAAAGAGTTGTAATGCAAAAAGATGTTTTAAATAATTTTTCTATTCTTTATGTAGAAGATGAGAAAGAGATAAGGGATTTGTTAGATAATTTTTTAAAACGAAAATTTAAAAATATCTATATTGGTACAAATGGGAAAGAGGGGCTAGACCTTTTTTTGGAGTATAAACCAGATATTGTTTTAACAGATATTACAATGCCAATCATGAATGGTTTGGCAATGGCTAGAGAGATAAAAAAAATCTCTCAAAACACTCCTATTATTGTACTATCTGCACATAATGAAACTGCTATGTTTTTAGAAGCTATTGATATTGGTATTGATGATTATATGTTAAAACCAATATCTTTGAAAAGTTTATCTGCAAAATTTGAAAAAATTTCTACAAATTTAGTTTTAAAACAAGCAATTATAAATGAGCAACATTTAAGTCAAGAGATTTTAAATTCTAGTGAAAATATTATTTCGTTTGTTACAAAAAAAGATGGCTTAAAAATGGTAAATAAAAAGTTTTACCAATATTTTGATTTTAAAGATTTAGATGATTTTTTGAGTAAACATAAATGTATTTGTGAAATGTTCATAAGAGATAATGGTTTTTTTGTAGCAGATGGATTTGATAGTGGCAAGTGGATTGATGAAATTTTGGCTAATAGAGATAAAATCTTTAAAGTAAAAATGATAGATAAAAATCAAGAAGAGTTAATATTTACTGTAAATATAAAACCTATCATGTATGATTTGGAAGAGTATTTTATTATTACATACAACAATATTACAATGGTAGAAGATGCCATGAACTTAGAAAGAGAACTTTTCAGCTATAAAGAGAGATACCATACAAAACAGCAAGAGAGTGCTTTTTCTAAACAGCTAAAAATTATTAAAGACTCTTTATCAAATAAAAAGATAGATGATTTTTATATAGACTCTTACTATAAACCACTTGATATATTAAGTGGTGACACTTATGGAACTATAGATTTAGGAGAGAAAGGGTATCTGTTTTATATTATAGATGCTATGGGAAAAGGTTTGTCAGCATCTGTGACTTCTATACAGTCCACATCATTTATAAACAACGCTGTAGAAAAAGCTTTAGAACATAATGATTTTAATTTTTTAAAAATAGTATCTTCATACTCTAGCTATATTAAAAAGCAGTTGTTAGAAGAGGAGATAGTTTGCATAATCTTTATCTACATAAATAAAGAGAGCAAAAAAATTGAACTATTAAATTATGGTATGCCACCTATTTTGATACAAACGGTAAGTCAAGAATTTGTTTATATAAGACCATCAAACCCGCCTATCATGGAGTTTATAGAGAGTGAAGTTGTAGATGAGATTGATTTAGATACTATTGATAAACTCTTTTTTTCATCTGATGGTATAAATGAAGCATTGACAATTGATAATAAAGTATTTGATAACTATCTAAATGATACATTTGAAAATGCCATTTTTAAGCAAGATATAGTAAATGTAATAGACGATAAGATAAAAGAGTTTGAAGATGATATGACATTTATCTATTTTAAACGAGAGTTTAAAAATATACTGTTTTGGCATCAGTTTGAAATTAATTCATGTATCAATGAGATAGAGAAATTTCAAGAGGTGTTTGAAGCATTTTTGTATGATTTGGAGTTAGGATTTATGGAGACTCCAAAAATAATGGTTGTCATGAGTGAGCTATTATTGAATGCACTAGAACATGGAAATTATCAAATTACATTTAACCAAAAACAGAAAATGTTAGAAGATGGAACATTCCACTCATATCTTGAAGAATTGAGTCACGATATAACATATTTTAATAAGAAAATAAAAATTTTAATAATAAAATACGAATACTTTAACCAAAATGTGTTTGAAATCTCAATTGAAGACGAAGGGCTTGGGTTTGATGTAAATCTATTTTTTAAAAAGCTTAAACTTCAACATAGTATAAATCAATTAAATGGTAGGGGTATCATTTTGTCTCAAAAGTTGGTTGATGCAGTATTTTATAATGAAATTGGCAATAAAGTTACGATAATGAAAACTTCAAAAAAGGCATAAGAATGAATAGTGAAAATTTTAAAATGGCTATAAGATTTAGTGAAAATGATTTTTCTATAGATTTGATAGTAAATGGGAATATAAAAAGTGTAGAAGATTCTACAATATTAAAAGATGAGCTTGCAAAAGCTATCTCACAACTTAAAACGAGAGTTTTAAATCTGTTTATAGAAGACTCTTTTATTATTACATCTTCAGTAATAGGAAATTTAGTTAAACTAATTCAAAAAGATAAAGTGCCTCTTTATATATTTGTAAAAAATAACGATTTATACAAATTGCTTGAAAATATGAATTTAATAACAGTTTTAAATATCAAAAGGTAGTTCGTTTAAAATCTTTAGGGAAGGCAATAAAATGAAAAAAAGTATAGGTGTAAAGATTACGATGGTGTTAATTCCCATTTTGGTTATAAGTTCCATTGTATTACAGTTTTTGATAGTCTCAAATTTTAAATCTAACTCATTAGAATTAAGTGAAAAAAATTTAGATATGTTGAGTAAGTCTATTTTTCAAACAATTCGAGTTACTATGAATATGGGTGACCCAACACTCGTAGAAAAAGCACTTCATGATGCAAAATCAATTGAAGGTGTTCATGATTTAACAATACATAAATCTCAAGGTATTATAGATACATTTGGTCTTAATGCAAAAGTCTCGACAGAACCGTTGATTGTAGAGACATTTAAAAATGCAAAACAGCAAAATATCATAATAGATGATGTTAATAAACATAATTTACGATTGATAAGACCTTTAGTCGCAACAGATGAATGTCTTTCATGTCATACTGTAAATAAAGTTGGAGATGTTTTAGGGGTTATGGATTTGACATACTCTTTTAAAGATATAGATAAAAATATTTCAGATATTAGTTATCAGTTTATTATTATATTTGTTATTTCTTTGATTTTTACATCTGTAGCAGTTTTGTATGCTTTAAAGGTAATTATTGGACATCCTTTAGACGAACTTTTGAAAAGAGTGTTTGATTTATCAAGTGGCGATGGGGACTTGACTCAAAGAGTAACTGTAAAAAGTGAAGATGAAATAGGTGAAGTTGGTACCTATATT
>JACAEZ010000011.1 GCA_013388565.1 Campylobacterales bacterium
ATTGAATACTGGTGATACAATCACAGGTTCTGTTGACATGATAAACCAAACTGTTGCTAGAATGGTAAATTCTGTAAAAGTTGCGAAAGATTCTTCAGCAAAATCTGAAGAGTTGAAAATTAGTTCTCAAAATATTGGTGAAGCGGTTGGTTTTATTGCAAAAATTGCAGACCAAACAAATTTATTAGCACTAAATGCAGCTATTGAAGCAAGTAGAGCAAAAGAGCATGGAAAAGGGTTTGCCGTTGTTGCAGATGAGACAAGAAGTTTGGCTGGAAATAGTGAAAAAAATGCAAGGTTTATTGCTGATTTAGTAAATCAAATACAAAGTGGAATTGATAATATAATTAAAAGTATTACTTCAACTACAGAAACAATAGAGACTACTGGTGTTGGCGGAAGAGAGCTTAGCGAAACATTAGAAGAACTTACAAAAATAGCTCAATTTTCTGTTGAAGCTGCTAGAAATGCGAGTAATTTTACAAATACACTATTAACATTATCTACAGAGGTAAATAAAGGTAGTGAAAGTATTGCTCAAGCATCTGTTCAAATTGCTAATGCTGTTGAAAAAACATTAAACTCTATTGAAGTTCAAGCAAATTCACTATCGCAAACAGAAGATGATATAAAAGAGTTATCAAGACTTAGTGAAGATTTAAAATTTTCAACAGATACTATGAAATCTGCTGAAGAGGTTGCTGTGAATGCTGATGCACTAAGCTCTAGTGTAGAAGAGATACAAAAAAGCATGGAAGAGGTTACAAAATCTTTAAATGATATAGAGAGTTTTAGTAAAACTACAAATGAAAATGCAATCAAAAATAAAGAAAAGGTCGAACTTGCAAATGATGTATGTAGAGATATAGACTCTGTAATAGCAATTGTTAGAAGAAACTTTGATATTTTAAAAGCTAGTTTTTCAAAAGTTAAAAATACATTAATTGAAATTAGAAGAAATTTTGAAAAATCTATTACAGATGGTTCTTCTGCTGAAAAAGAGCTTGATTTGATTAAAAAAGAGTCAAGAAATGTAGAAAAAACTGTAAGAAATATATCTAATAGTATTATTCAATTAAATATGTTGGCAATTTCTGGAAGTATTGAAGCTGCTCGTGCTGGTGAATTTGGAAAAGGTTTTGCTGTTGTTAGTGCAGATATTAGAAATTTGGCACAAGATAGTGAAACAAATACAGAAAAGATTAATGATATTATTGAACTCATGAATAATGAGATAGAAAATGTTAGTAACGATTGGCAAAATTTATTAGATGGTCAAGATAAAGAGAAAACTACTATTGATAATTTAATAAATGAAGTTGAAAAAATAACATCTCAAATTGTAGATATTCTTGATAGATACCAAGGCTTGAAATCTATGAATGACCAAAACATTGAAGGTTTGAATCATGCTTTAAATGGTATAAAAGAGATACAAAAAGCTATTGAATTATCAGCAACTAATGCTATGGAATCAAGAAAAGCTAGTGAATTGATTATTGAAACTATTGGAAATATGGCTAATGGTATAGAAGATTTGGCAGTTATGGCAGATGATTTACAACAAGGGTAATTTATTAAAATCTTTTAAGGTTTATTATGGATAAACTTGAACAAGTCTTAATATTCAAAGTTGATGAATGTTTATATTGTGTAGATAGTAGTCAAATAGTTCAAATTTTGAGAGTTCCTCAATTGACTGCTATTCCTTTTACTCCAAAATGTTTAAGAGGATTATGCTCTATTGAAGGTCAGATAGTTCCAGCTTTTGATGTAGAAAATTTAATAATAAAAAATAAAAATGTTGATTTAAATAATTATAAAAGTAGAGTTTTAACAATAAAAAATGAAGAACAGAATATAGCTTTTATTGTTCAAGAGGTTGTTTCTAATGTTAGTGTTGAAGATAGAGAAATAGAGTATGATAATAATAGTGAAGATTGTATTATTGGTGTTATAAAATTAGATGAAGATATTGTTCAAATTGTTAGTATTGATAAATTAATATCAAATATTGCTCTTCCAGAATATGTAAAAAGATATTTAAAGCCTAATGCAAGAGTTCAAGATATACAACTGCATGTAAGTCATAACTATAAAAAATATCTTCTTTTTGAGATGGAAAATGAAAAATTTGCTATAGAAACTGACATGATTAGAGAGGTTATAGTTAATACTAATGATATAACATCTATAGCAAATGCACCTAGAGAAGTTATTGGTATGATTAAACTTCGTGATGAGATTATTGTAGCATTGGATTTAAGAAAAAATTTTAATAAACAGCCAAAGTTATCAGACAAAAATAGAATATTAATAGTTCAGCATGAAAATCATACAATAGGGTTATTGATAGATAATATTTTGGATATTAAAGATATTGATAATGACGAAATAGAGGCTCTTCCTGAAAAATTTAGGGATAGAAAAATACAAGGTGTTATTAATATTAATAAATCAATAATAAGTGTATTAAATAACTCTTATCTAAAAGATTTGATTACAAGTTCAAATAAGCATTATGACACAAAAGAGACATCTAAAAAGAGTATTCATATTGTTGATAAGTATGAACATGAAGAGAGTATAGAGGTAGCAATTTTTACTTTAGAAAAAGAGGAATTTGCTATAAATATAGAAGATTTAGATGAAATTATAAAATATGATAAGATTACACCTATGCCTCAAACCGCTGATTATTTAAAAGGTATTATCAATTTGAGAGGTGAAGTTATTCCTGTAGTCTCATTACAAAAAAAGTTAAATTTTAATGAGTTTGTAAATGATGACACTAAAATATTGGTTTGTAGGCTTTTTGAACAAAAAGTTGGTTTTTTGGTTGATAATATCAGTGAAGTAAGAGAGATTTATTTGGATAATATTTCTAAGAATGAGAGCAGTAATCCTGTTTTTTCAGAAATATTGGTACTAGAAAATGGTAAAAGAATGGTTTTGAAAATTTCTTTGAAACATCTGTTTTCAAAAGAAGAGCTAAAAGCTATTCAAACTGAATCTAATAATTAGGAAATAATATGGCAAAAATGGTATTAATTGTTGATGATTCTGCATTAGTGAGAAAACAACTTGGAGAATTAATAGAAAGTGCTGGGTATGAAATAGATTTTGCTAAAAATGGGCAAGAAGCTGTAGATAAAGCTTCTAAAGATGATTATAGTGTAATTACTATGGATATAAATATGCCTATCATGGATGGTTTGACTGCTGTTAAAAAAATTATGGAAGTTAATCCAACTCCAATACTCATGATAAGTTCACTAACAACTGAAGATGCTCCAATAACAATAGAAGCCATGGAATTTGGTGCTATTGATTATGTTGCAAAACCTGGAACATTTAATGTAAATATAGAAGAAAATGGTCAAGAGATTTTAAGAAAAATAAGGTCTGTTAGTAGAATATCAAAAGATAAATTAAAGTCAAGAGCTATAGCAAGACATGCTAGAAGAGAAATATCTAGAGATAATACAGTTTCTAAGAGTGTAGAAAATAAAGTTCATACAGATTCTGTAGTTTTAATTGGTTCATCAACTGGAGGTCCTGGACTTATAGAAGAGATATGTTCTTGGTTACCAGAAGATTATCCTCATGCTGTATGTGTTGTACAACATATGCCAGAAAAATTTACACAAGCTTTCGCTGAAAGACTCAATAGAGCTTCAAAAGTACCTGTAAAAGAGAGTTCTGATAATGATGAACTATATGCTGGTCATGTTTATATTGCAAAAGGTGGAACACATTTACATTTTAGAAAAAAAGTGTCTGGTAAAATTACTATAAAACATGGAAACTCTACAGAAAAAAGATTTTTTACTCCTAGTGTAGATGAGATGTATATTAGTGCATTAGATGTATTTAATCCATCTAAAGTTTTAGCTGTTATCTTAACAGGAATTGGTGATGATGGTGCTGATGGAATGGTGAAATTAAAAAAAGCTGGAGTTTTTACAGTAGCTGAATCTGAAGATAGTGCAACTGTTTATGGAATGCCAAAAGAGGCATTTTTAAGAGGTGGGACTTGTGAGGTTTTACCATTTTCTAAAATACTTAGAAAAATAACATCTCATAGGTAACTTAAATGGCTTTAAAAAAAACAGAAATAAAACATAATGACAATCTAATGGAGTTTTATAATTTAGAAGAGTGTTTAGATTTTTTTGAAGAGCAAAAAGATATAGCAAAAAAACATTATGCTTTAGAAAAAATGGTTGAATTTAGTGAAGGTTCTAAAGAGCTTTTAAAAATTATGATAAATAATGAAAGTGATAAAAATCTTATATCTTTTATAAGCTCTTTATTGGCAAAAGTTGACCCTAAAATTGCACCAATTGAAGAGTTACTTGAAGCCATGAAAATAGAGAATGCTTATCTTAGAAATCATGTTATATCAATATTACAAGATTATGGAAAAGAGATTAAATATTATATTGTCAAATATTTAATAGGTGATGATAGAGATTTAAGAATTTTTGCTATAAATGTACTTGGTGATGTTAAATTTCCTGAAAGTAGGGAAATGATGTTAGAACTACTTCAAAAAGAAGATGATGTAAATGTAGCTATGACTGCTGTTGATTATTTACAAGAGATAGGTCAAATAGAGGATATTCCAATAATTGAAAAGCTAAAAAGTAAATTTAAAAATGAACCTTATGTTGAATTTGCTGTAAATAATGCAATTAAAATGATTAAGGCTTAGTATCATGAATGATTTTTCTAAAGATAATTTTGAAAAATTAAGTGAATATATATATAGAAAAAGTGGTATTAAGCTTGAATATGATAAGCATTACGACAAAGTAAATAAAAAAATAACATCGAGATGTCAAATATTACATTTTGATAGCTTTAGAAAGTATTTTTTCAAAATAAGATTTGAAGATAAAGATAGTTCTGAATTTCAAGAACTTATAAACTCTATAACTGTAAATGAGACATATTTTTTTAGAGAAAATCATCAATTTGAAATTATGGTTAAATATCTAATGCCAATTATTGATAAAGAGAAGAGAAAAGGTGAGCCTATTAGAATATTATCTGCTCCTTGTTCAACTGGTGAAGAGCCATATTCAATAGCTATCTATCTATTAGAAGATGATACTATTATCAATAATAGAGATATTGAAATTGTTGGAATTGATATAGACTCTGTTGTTATTGAAAAAGCAAAAAAAGGGCTTTATACAGATAGGTCTTTACATGCTGTACCTAAAGATATTCAAACAAAATATTTTAAAAAAACAATGGGTTATAATGAACTTTCAAGAGATTTGAGAGATGCAATAGTTTTTTTAAAAAGTAATGTGTTTGATAAAGACAATATGAGAGAGCTTGGTAAATTCGATATTATTTTTTCAAGAAATATGTTGATTTATTTTGACGATGAAAGTAGAAAAGAGGTTGCAATGACATTTTATGATATGTTAAATCCAAAAGGGTATATCATGTTAGGTCATGCTGAATATATGAGCAGAATAGTTTCTGTTTTTCACCCACTAAAATATGACAATCATTTAATCTATCAAAAATAAGGAGAAGTTTATGCCTTTAGTAGTATTTGTTGACGATTCAGAGACGGCTTTAGCATCTACAAAGATTGCTACAAAAGATTTACCTATAGAAATCGCACAATATTTAAGTGCGATAGATGCTTTAAAAGATATTAAAAGTAAAGCTATAGTGCCAGAATTAATTATAACAGACTTAAATATGCCTGTCATGAATGGGTTAGAGTTTTTAAAAGAACTTAGACAAATTGATGATACTAAGAAAACTCCTGTTTTAATGCTTACTACAGAAACAAAACAAGAGTTAAAAGAGCAGGGTAAAGCATTAGGTTTAACAGGTTGGATTGTAAAACCGTTTAATCCAGCACAGTTACAAGCTGCTATTAAAAGAGTATTAAGGGTTTAAATTGGAAAAAAATTCAGAAACTATATTATTGTGTGTTTTGGAAATTTTAGAACATATAAAGTGTGTAGAAAACAATGTGTTAGAACTTAGTAAAAAGTCTATGTTAAATATAAATAGCTTTATAGCTGAATCTAATATTGAAATAAATGAATCTATTGTGGAATCATTGCAATATCAAGATATTATAACACAACAACTAAGTGCCACTATAGATGCAATAGAATCTATAGATAAAAGTATTAAAATTTATTTACATAATTTAAGACAAGATTCTGATATTTTTAGCGATAGTTTAGAAAAATTACAAAAAAGATTAAATCAATCTTTACAAAATGCAAAAGATAAAAAAAATGCTTTTAGTGGTGGTGCATTTAATGAAGACAATGAAGAGAGTGTAGAGTTTTTTTAAAGAGGGTTAATTTATGAGAAAAATATTGGTTGTTGATGATTCTAAAACAGTTAGGATATATCATAGAGAGATAATCAAAGAGGCTGGTTATACTGTTGAAGAGGCTGAAAATGGTATGGAAGCTAATGAAAAGATACAAAATGTAAATTATGACATGTACTTAGTTGATATTAATATGCCTGTTATGGATGGTTACTCTTTTGTTGAAGAGCTAAGGAAAAAGTATAAAACAGCACCTGTTATCATGATAAGTACAGAAGCAGAAGATATGGATAGGGCTAAAGCTTATGAAGCTGGTTCTAATTTGTATTTTATAAAACCTGTAAAACCTGATATTTTGCTTAGTTGCATTAAATATTGACTAAATAAAGGTATAGTATGAATCCACTATTAGAGCAATTTTTACAAGAAGCAAGAGAGAATTTAAAATATATTGAACAAAATTTAGAAGAACTTGGAAGTGGTGACCCTGAATTAATCAATTCTATTTTCAGAGCTGCACATACATTAAAAGGTGGTTCTGGTATTGTAGGTTTTGAGGCTGTAAAAAATATAACCCATAAGGCAGAAGATTTATTAGATTTGCTTAGGTCAAAAAAAATAGAGTATAAAGAGAGTATGTTAAGTGCTTTATATGATGCTTTTGATGAAGTTTTAAATCTTGTTGAAGCTGCTGAACAAAGTGGTGATGTTGTGGAAGCTGATATAAATGTTCAAACTAGAATTATTAACTATCTATTGCAACAAATGAATAAAAATGCAGATGAAAAAGTTGCTTGGAAATGTCCTGTTAATATCATAAAAGATAAAAAAGTTGTTTCAAATTTTATCCCTTTAACATTAAATGGTTTTAGTGAAAAATTGCCTTTTAAAGCAGATTTAATAACAGAAAATAATATTAACGATAAAAAAGTTTATGCAATACTATTTGATGTAGATGAAGATTGTATGGTGTTTGGAAACGACCCTATTTATGCTCTCTCTTTGATGAATGATTTTGTAATTTCTATAAATTCTACTTGTTCAAAAAAAATTGCAGAAGATATTTTAAATGGTGCAGACGATGAAGATGGATTAAAATTAAAAGTTAAAATTTTAGCAATAGTTCATGCAAATTATGAGATATTAGAAGAATCACTATATAACTTTTTAGATGAACTTTACTTTTTACCATTAGACATAGAGACTCTTTTAGATATAAATATTGGTGAAAGCAAAAAAATAGAATTTATAAAAGATTTAGTAAAAAAAGCAAAAGAGCTTATTTCATCAAATAATATAGATGAGTTGAAATCTGTATTAGGTGATTCTCTTAGCTTAATAAATAGCAATACATTAGAGGCTATAAAGATAAAAAGAGCTTATGAAGTTTGTAGCTGTGTATCTAAAGATGATTATTCTAAATTATTAGAATTTATTGAATCTATAGATTGTAGTAAAAGTAGTGAAGAAAAATCACAACTAGATAAAAATAGTAATATACAAGTTGTTAAACAAATAGATGATGTTACAGATGTTGATAAAAATAGTATAAATTTAATGTTAAAACAACAACTAGAACAGTTAAATAATATAAGAGATAATGATGTTATTGCAAGAGTTTATGAGATAGTTTCTAAATGTGCCTATTACTTAAATATTGAATTTAATGTACAAAATAGTAGAGAATCATTAATTGAATATATTTCATCTTTACTTGGCATTAAAACAGAAAAAAAAGAGAGTGATAATAAAAATGAACAAGTAGTAACAGACAATATATCTAAAACAGAAAATATAAATACACACCAAATAAATGAAGATGAAAAAGTTTCAAAAACTGAACAAAATAATAAAGTTCAAAAAGCAGAACCAAAAAAAGATGTAATAGGTAAAGTTGTAAAAATTGAACAAGAGTCAATTGACCATTTAATGAGTATTGTTGGTGAACTGTTAGTTGCAAAAAATTCATTGCCATATTTAGCAGAATCCGTTTTAGAGATGGAGGGTGATACAGTAAAAAGGGCTATATTAGAGAAGTATTCATTTATTGATAGACTTACAAATCAACTTCAAGATTTAATTATGTCCATGAGAATGTTACCAATATCATATGTATTTGATAGATACCCAAAACTTGTTAGAGAAATATCAAAAAAATTAGGTAAAAATGTAAAACTTATTCAACAAGGTGGTGATACAAAGCTTGATAAAAATATGATAGAGATGTTGGCTGACCCTTTAATTCATATAGTTAGAAATTCATTAGATCATGGAATTGAGAGTCCTAGTGAAAGAGTAAAAAGTGGTAAAGATGAAGCTGGTACTATCATGATGAAAGCTTATCCACAATCTGATAAAGTTATTATAGAAATTCAAGATGATGGTAAGGGTATTAATTCTGAAGTTGTTGTCAATAAAGTTATCGAAAAAGGGTTGATGGATATATCTAAAATAGAGCAATTAAATGATGAAGAGAAATTAAATCTTATATTTTTGCCAGGGCTTTCTACTGCTGAATCTATCAGTGAATATAGTGGTAGAGGTGTTGGAATGGATGTTGTTAAAAAATCTATTGAAAACTTTGGTGGAGATGTCACTTTACAAAGTCAAGTAGGAAAAGGTACTAAAATTATAATGTCTATTCCTGTTTCACTAGCTGTTACAACATTGTTACATATCTCTATGAATGGATTACATTATGGTTTTCCTATGGATAGCGTAAGTGAAACTGTAAAAATTGACCATAAAGATATTACATATTTAAATAATGAGCCATTTGTTTATATAAGAGGTGAAGTAATTCCATTAATCATGATAAAAGAGATGTTAAATGTCGAAGCTATAACAAAACAACAACTTTCAATTGTAGTTTTAAATGTTAAAGATAATTTGATAGCAGTTGTTGTAAATGAACTGTTAGGACAATTAGATGTTGTACAAAAACCGCTTGAAGGATTACTATCAGACCATCCAATAGTAAGTGGAACAGCTCTTTTAGGTAATGGACAAATTATCATGGTGCTTGACCCTATCGGTGTTTTAGAAATGGATGATATTTATAAAATTCAAAAACTATAAAGGTTAATGATGGATTTTTTGATATGTAAAATTGAAAATGGTTATTATGCCTTTAAATTGGATAATATACAAAGGGTAATAGAGTCTGAAACAGTTCAAAATGTACCAAATGGTTCAAAGTATATAGAAGGATTGATAACATATAATAAAGAGCCACTAGAGATAGTCGATATGCGAAAATTGCTTGGTTTTAAATCTCTTACAAATGAATTGTATGAAATATTTTCAATCTTAAAACAAGACCATATAGATTGGATAGTTGCATTACAAGATACAATAGATAATCAAACTAAATTTACTAAAGCAATTAATCCTAATGAGTGTGAACTTGGAAAATGGTTAAATAATTTTGTGTCAAATAATACAGATACAAGAAAGTTGATAGAAAATACAAAAAAACATCATCTGTTATTTCATAATGTTTCAATTGATATATTAAATTTGAATGTTGAAAAGCAAAAAGAGTCAATATATAAACTATTTGAAAAAGCTAAAGAGTATAAAAAACATATTTTAAATGACATGAATTTACTTCAATCAAATGCAAATATATTGGCAAACTCTATGCAAAAAATTATTATATATAAAAGAAATGAGCATAAAATAGGGTTATTAATTGATAATATTGACGAAATTATTCACTTAAATGATATTGATTTTAAAATGATGGAGTGTAATACTAAAAATTGTGAAATTGTCGCAATTTCAAAAGTAATTGATATAAAATCAAAATTGACATGTGTAATTGATTATATTAATATCGAAGAGTTAAAAAAATAAAGGTTTTAATATGGCACAAGTAGAGTATCAAGGGAATAAAATTATTTTTAATGATATAGTTAATGAAAATTTTATTATAGAGGTAAGAGATTATTTAAAAAGTTTAGATAATGCGATATTTGATTTATCAAATTGTAAAGATTTACATACTGCAATTTTGCAAATAGTTGTAGTTTTTAAAGCACTGAAAAGTGGTGAATTTATTTTACCTGATGAAGATTTTGCTTTTAAAAAAGCAATATTAGGATTTGATATTTGTGAAAACGATATTAATTAGTAATAGAAAAGGTGGAAGTGGAAAAAGTACAACTGCTGTTAATTTAGCTGTTGAATTTTCAAAAAAACATTCAACACTTTTAATAGACTTTGATACTCAAGGTCATGCAAGTATTGGTGTTGGATTATCTAGTGTAGAAGAAAATGGCTCTCACTCTATATTTTTAAACTCTACTCTTAGCGCTACATTTAGACCAACTATATGTGAAAATTTAACTTTATCTCCTGCACTTGAATTTTTTGATGTATATGAGTATTCAGATATTAGTGGAATACTTAAAAATAGATTTAAAAAAGAAAAAATAAATGATTTTTTTGAATATTGTATAATTGATACTGCTCCAACTTATGATTCACTGTTAAAAAATGCTTTAGAAGTTAGTGATATAGTTATTATTCCTGTTGTTCCGCACTATTTGGGTATTGTCGGTGTAGAACAGATGTTTAGAGCAATATATCAAATGTCTTTAAGTGTTGGGAAAAAACCTCCAAAAGTATTTATACTTCCTGTAATGTACAATCCACATATAAATGAACATAAAGAGTCTTTAAAAAAATTGATTGAAAATTTTGGTGAAGATAAACTTTTTTCTCCAATTGGTACAGATATACATTTGGCAACCCAATTTGAATATAAAACTCCATCTGTATTATCAAATAAAAGGTCAAAAGGTTCAAACGATTATAAAAAATTTGCACAAGAGTTGTTAGATAAATTAAAAGGTTCATGATGACACAAATTGAAAGAATTGTTTATGATATAACTGTTTTATATGCAGAAGATGATGAATCCATTAGAGAAAGCACTGCTAGAATACTTTCGAGAATGATTAAAAATGTTATAACAGCTATTGATGGTCAAGATGCTATAGATAAATTCAAAGAAAATTATGAAAATATTGATTTAATTATCACAGATATTTCTATGCCATTTAAAAATGGTTTAGATTTTGTCGAAGATGCAAAAAAATTAAAACCAAATATTTACACAATTTTAACAACAGCATTTGACCATCCAGAATATTTTCAAAAAGCTATTGATTTAAATGTTGATAAGTATATAATAAAACCTGTTTCACTAATAAAACTTAAAGAATCGATTATAAAGTTTTATAACACCTATAGTTTGCAAAAAGAGTTATTGTCTCAAAAAGTTATATTAGATGAGTATAAACATGCAATTGATGCTAGTTCTATAGTCTCAAAAACAGATAAAAAAGGTTATATTACATTTGTAAATGACCTTTTTTGCGAAGTTTCTGGTTATGCAAGAGAAGAGCTTATAGGAAAACCTCATAATATTGTAAGACATCCTGATATGCCAAAAGAGGTTTTCAAAAATATGTGGGAGACTATTTTAAATAAAAAAATTTGGCGAGGCAGAGTAAAAAATAGAAAAAAAAATGGTGATTTTTATATTGTAGAGACAACAATTACACCTATTTTAGACTCAAAAGGTGAAATAAAAGAGTTTATCTCTATAAGACAAGATGTTACAGATTTTGTAAAAGTTGGAAGACAACTTTTAGAAGAGAAAGAGAAACAAAAAGAGATGGAGAAAACTTATTTTGAAGACTTAAATAAAACAAAAGACTCTTTTTTAGTCGTATTTACTCATGAATTAAAAACTCCGCTAAATGCTATTATCAATTTTGCCTCATTTGCTTCTAAAAAAATTGCTAAAACTGATATATCTTCAAAACAAGATATTATGGAGATGCTTGATGTTGTAAAATCAAATGGTCGTGATATGTTAGAAATTGTAAATAATATTTTAGATATTTCAAGATTAAAAGCTAACAAACTTCAATTTATATATACAGAATTTAATTTAAATGATATTATTAAAGAGATATTACATAAATACTCATCGCTTTTAGAACAAGAGTCTGTTCAAGTCACATTTGATAAAGAAAATGATTCATTAACTATGCTGAAAAGTGACAAAAATAGAGTTAAGCAATTGATTTCAAACCTATTTTCAAACTCTATAAAGTATGGTGATGGTATTATACATATATCAACAAAATTAACAAATAGTAAACTAATTTTTACAATTGAAGATAATGGTTCTGGTATAAAAAACAAAGATGGTGTATTTGAACTATTTGAACAAGAACAAACAGATGATATTAAAAGAACAGCAAAAGGTACTGGTGTTGGATTACATTTTGTAAAATTGTTAGCTAATGGGTTAAATATAGAGATAAAATTAGAAGATTCTGAAGAGTTGGGTGGGGCTAAGTTTATATTGATTTTTAATCAAAATAATTAAATAAGGGTGTTGTTATGGGAAAGATATTAATAGTAGATGACAGTAAAACAAATCGAATGACTCTTAAATATATGCTTGATGATATAGTAGATGATTTGAAAATTGATTTATCATATGATGAGGCTGAAAATGGTCTTATAGCTCTTGAAAAATGCAAAGCAAATGATTATGATATTGTGTTAATGGATATTATGATGCCTGTGATGGATGGTATCGAAGCCACAAAAGAGATAAGAAAACTTGGTAAAAAAAATATGATGATTATTGCAGTTTCAGCTCTTGATGATGATGAAAGTAAAAATAAAATGCTAACATCTGGTGCTGAAGATTATATAACAAAACCTGTAAATGAAGATATTTTCAAAAAAAGAATAATTAACTATTCTCAATTAATAGATAATAGAAAAAACAGAAAGCTTTTAGTTACATCTGTTAATACTTATGACATTAAAGTTTTTAGTAGAAGATTGATATTTATAGTACAAAATGAGTCTTCAATATCAGAATTTTGGGACTACTATCTGTTTGAAGAGAATAGATTTGGAGATAGATTAACAGATTTGATTAGGGTAATTTATGGACTTGGTTTATTGCAAGTAAAGATGAAGTTTAATTGTGAAATAACAGTTGAAGAAAATAGCGAACTATTAATATTTACAATGAATAATATAAAACTATTAAATAGTGTAATTGTAAAAAATATAATCTCAAAAAATTATCATGGAGAGTATAAAATTGTTGATGATAAACTCTCTTTTAAATTTAATAAAGAGTTAAAAGAGATACAAACTCCAAAAGTTGTTGAGAATATAAAAACAGTTGAAACAACTAATACAAAAGCAGTTCATGAAGATATAAATGTAAAAGATGTGTTTGTTGAAAGTGCAAGTGATACGACTATAGAGGTTTTTGATTTTATTGATAAAGAGGATTTAGAAGAGTTAGAAAATATTGCAAATGAGTTAGATTCATTAATGCTTTTAGTTGGAAGCTCTAAAATTGATGATAGTGAAGTGTTGCAAATAGCAAAATATATACAAAGTTTTGGAAGAATGTTGGCAACATATAATGAAACATACAATATAGCTAATAGTTTGAATGTTTTATCAAAAAATATAGAAGAGAATATTTCAAGTTTTCAAGAGAAATCAAAAGATATAGCACTTCTTTGTCAGGCATTTAATAAAGATTTACTATTATGGATAAGAAAGTTATTTTATGAAGGTGCTCCTAGCATAGATTTCTTAGATAGCTCTATTATCTCAAATGCAAATATGATTTCTGCATTTATAAATCCTCAAAATAGTAGCGGTGCTGAAGAGGTTGATGATATTTTTGATTTTTAAAATATAAGTAGAAAGATTATTTTAAAAATGTATAAAGTTATTGTAGAAAATCCATGTAGATGTTTTTTACGAAGTGGTTTAAGTGATGAGTTTGATTTTAGTTCACCTTTTGAAGCACAGATGAAAGCAGATGAGCTAAAAGATGAGATGCAAAAAAATTTTTGTAAAAAACACTCATTTAGAGTAGAAAAAAGTTATGATGGAAAAACATATAAAGTAGTAATTTCACTTGCAAATTAAAAAGAGATAGAATTGATAGATATTATATTATCTTTAATATCTGTCTATTTTTTTATTTTAATAGGCTTTATTGCCAAAAAACATTTAAAAGAGAAGATAGATGAAAAAACATTGATATTTTTATCTATCTTCTATCTTCAACCAATACTAACATTTTGGGGATTAACAAAATCACCAATAAATTTTAATCTAATAAGTTCACCAATAATTTATCTTTTAATAATAACAGTCGCACTACTATTTACAATCATGATGTCAAAAATAGTGTTTAAAAATGAAAAAGAGCAATCAATATCAATAGTAGCTCCACTAATAGGAAATACAGGAAACTTAGGTATTCCATTAGGAATTGCAATATTTGGTCAAGAAAGTGTAGCATACACTACAATAATAAATATAGCAAATATATTTTTTACATATACAGTAGGTGTCTATTTTTACTCAAAAAGCTCTTTTTCAATTAAAGAGTCACTCAAAAATATAATAAAAATTCCAGTAATTTGGTTTGCAATTGTAGCACTGATTTATAGCTATTTAGAAATTCAAACATCACCACACATTATACAAATGCTAAATATAGGGGCTTATAGCTCTATTGCTATTCAATTAATTATATTTGGAATATATCTAAGTAACTCAAAATTTAAATTAGATGAACTTAAATTAAATAGTGCAATTACATTTAATAAATTTATTCTACTTCCAATTATTGGCTATTTTATATTACAACTATTTAACATTCCAACAGATATAAAATTAATTATCATGTTAGAGTTGATTGTTCCACTAGCTGTTACAAATTTAAATTTAAGTGCATTATACGATTGTAAATCGCAAAGTGTAGCAACTGCTATATTTATCTCATCTGTACTATTTTTAGGATTGATTTTTTTAGATTTGTATTTGATGAAAATTTTAATTTAACAACATTCAAGCTCTGCATTTTTTAAAACATCTATACCTTTTTGGAACTCATTTTCTTCAAATAAATCAGATAAATAAAATACATTTGAGCAAACTAAATATAAAATATCTCTATTACCATCTTTTGAAAACTCTTCTTTATAATTTATTGGTAATTGTTCACAAAATTTTATCCAAAATCCATTTTTCAAGTTTGGTTTTAATTTAAACAATTCATACATACAATCTAAAACATCTACTGCATTTTGATAACAGTCTATATTTTGAAATGTTATATATCTATCTTTTTTTAACATCTTTTACCTTTTATTTTTACATATTTATTTGCATTTATAATTCCATCACATATAAACTAACATTTTTTATATACAAATAATTATCTAAAATTCATAATATACACATATAAAAATGTATGGAGTTTGTTCATGAAAGTAGTACTTAGTATTGCAGGAAGTGATAGTAGTGGTGGAGCTGGTATTCAAGCTGATTTGAAAACATTTGAAGCTTTTGGTCTGTTTGGATGTAGTGCTATAACAGTTTTAACTGCACAAAATACAACTGGAGTAACTGATATTTTTCCTGTTAGTCCGACATTTCTAAAAAATCAAATTAAAGCTGTTTTTGATGATTTTGATATAAGTGCTATAAAAATAGGGATGCTTTATTCAAATGAAATAATAGATACAGTAAAAAGTTTTATAAAAAATTTAAATATACCAATAGTTTTAGACCCAGTATTTATCTCAAAAGCAGGTTCAAATTTGTTAAATGACGATACGATTGAAAACTTAAAAACTCTTTTTTCTTTTGTGAGTGTAATAACTCCAAATCAGTATGAGGCAAATAGGCTTTTTGGTTATAAAATTGGAGATATTGATTCTTTAGATGAAATTTTAACACTTCCTTGTAGAGTCGTGATAAAAAATCATAAAATAGAGATAAATAATAATATTCGTTCTATTGATACTATGTATCATGGAAGAGAAAAAAGTGTATTTGATACACCTTTTATAGAAAATAATAACTATCATGGAACAGGATGTAGCTTTTCAAGTGCAATTACAGCAAATTTAGCTCTTGGAAAAAGTATTGAAGAGTCTATAAAAGAGGCTAAAAAATTTATCTATTGTGCAATTAAAAATGCTCCAAAAATTGGTCATGGAAGTGGACCTATAGGACATAAAGTAGCTGGTGAAATATGTTTAATGGAAAAAAATTAAAAAGGAGAAAATAGTATGACAAAAATAAAAGTAGCTCTTGAGTGGTTTTTAAATCCTGACCATTTACCATTTATTGCGGGGATTAAATTAAAAAAATATAGGGAGGCTGGTTTAGATGTTGAAATTTTTGAGCCAAATGAACATTATGATGGATTTGAGATGCTGAAAAAAGAGTTGGTGGATATTCATGTAAATGAACCTTTACATCTATTTGAACACTATTTTGATGGTATAAAATCATTAGGTTGTTTTTTTGAAACAAGAGGTGGTGTGATGATTAAAAAAGAGAGTATCGAAAAACTTCAAAAAAATGAAAAAATAAAAATAACAACACCAGCTTCAAATGATGTAACAAATAAGATAGGTTTTGAGATATTATCAAGGTATGCAAAAAAACAAGGATTTGAGTTAGATTGTGAAAATGTAGAGTTTATTCAGACAGATTTTTATCATATAAAAAATTTAAAAAGTGGTTTGTATGATGGTGCATGGCTTTGTTTTTATAACTTTGAAGGTATAGAAGCTGATTTTGAAGGGATTGAATATCTATTTATTGATAGTTTTATATCCCCTTATCCAAATTTTAGTGCATTAGAGCTTATGAGTACAAATAGTGTAATTTCTACAAAAGGTGAAGCTATTTGTAAATTTTTGGAGATTACAGATGTCATGAGTGAATATTGTAAAAATAATATTGAAGTTGCTAAATGTCTATTTTATGACTATACAAAGCAACCAAATTCTGCTTTAATGGATAAGATTATTGAAGATACAGTAACTAGATTTGTAAAACCTATAAAAAGCGATGGCAGTAAATGGTTTGAACTTTACACTTTTTTAAATCAGCTTCAAATATCAAACTTAACTAAAATAGAATATGACAATATTTGGGCAAATCATGAAAAAGTATAGAAGGTTAGAAAAATATTTTTTTAACCTTCCATTATTTTAAAATAGTTTCTAAAATTTTTAGCCCCATCTTTACTTGAATATATTACATCTTTTATATCAATAAAACTAAACTCTATTTTACTTTGTTCGAATGTATTCATCTGTTTTATCTTGTTTAAATTTATCAAATAAGACCTATGTATTCTAAAAAATTCATAATCTTTAAGCATAATTTCTATTTGTGAGATTGTTTTATTGTAATAAAAAAAGTTATCTTTTGTTCTAAAAATAACCTCATATAAATCAGATTTTATATAGTAAATATCATCTGGTTTTAATAGATAAAATTCATCTTTATCTTTTGTCAAAAATTTAATATCTCTATTTTTAGAAATAGCACTCACTCTATCTATGGCATTTTTTAAATCTTCTTTTGTGTATGGTTTTAATAGATAGTGAATTGCTCCAACATTAAAAGCTTCTATCGAATGCTCTTTATAAGCTGTTTGATAAATTATTGCACTGTTTGGAGATATTTGCTTTATTTTACGACCCAAATCTATTCCATTAATATCTGGCATATTAATATCAAGAATAAAAATATCAAATGAACTCTTTTCCATAAGTTGCAAACATTCAGTGCTATTTTCAGCTATTTGTAATTCAAAATCAAAACTACTTAAAAGCCTATGTAGCCTATCTCTTGCCAATTTTTCATCATCTACTGCTAATATCTTCATGACACTTTCTTATAATAATCAAATATGTTGGATTATTTTTATCTTCTATCAAAACATCTCCATTGAATAATATATTGACTCTTTCTTTAAGATTTTGTAACCCTATTTTAAATTTTTCATCACAAATTGGTAAACCACTATTTTTTACTCTTATCAAAATCTGTTTGTTATATTCAAAACTAATATCTATTTGAAAATTATCTTGATGTTTAAAACCATGTTTAATACCGTTTTCGACAATTAATTGAATTGAAAATTTTGGTATTTTTTCATTTAAAAAAGGTTCGCTATTTTCAATTTTTAAATTTATCTTGTTGTTAAATCTAATATTTTCTAATTCAATATATCTTTTAACATTTTCAATCTCCTCTTTTATGCTAAAAATAGAAACCTCTTCCATGGAACTTCTTAAAAATTTTGATAATTTCAAAATCATATCTTCACTTTTATTTGTATCAACATGAATTAACTCAACAAGTGAATTTAAAGAGTTAAATAAAAAATGTGGATTTAGTTGTGTTTCAAGTGATTTAAGTCTGCTTTGAAGTAATCTTGTTTCATTCTCCTCTTTTATATTTTTGATTTTTACTATTTCATATATCAAAGCACCAATAAAATATGTAAAAGTTCCAATAAAAATAGCAAAAATAGTAATGTGGTGTTTTATTTTTTCAATTAATAATATATTGAAATATTCAGATATAAAAAAAGATATAAAAGTTGCACAAAAACCACTTAAAAATGAGAATATCATAGCCAAAATCAGCCAATATTTTTTATTAACATTTGGCAAAATTTTATTGTTTAAAACAGTTATTGCTAACTTTGAAGATAATGTTATATTTAACCCTAAAATAAATCCAAACAAAAAACCATCATATAAGTTTGAACCAACCAAAAAATAGCTAAAAATTGACATTAGAGTTGAAATAAAAACTCCAATGATTATAATTTTTAACCAATCTTGTTTTTTTATAGAAAGTTCTATATGTTTCATGACAATCTTTTTTCCAGATTTCTAACCCCCATGGCAACTCCTAACCAACCTTGAGATGCAAATGTTGTATCGCCAACTAAATAGAGTCCTTTTATAGGTGTTATATTAGATGGAATATTATAAAACAAATTATCTTTAGTTACAGGAATTCCGCCAACTGTCGCTCTATTTATAAATTTTTTAAATGTTTTTGGAGTTGCACAAAAACTATTTTTTATCATATCGTTTGAAATATTTAACTTTTCATGTAGTACAGTTAAAATATAGTTTGATAAGATAATTTTTTTATATTCATACTCCTCTTCCCAATCACTAACTTTTATGTGAACAGATATAGTTACACTATTTTTTAATTTATCATCAAGTTTGTCTCCAAAAGAGACAAAAATAGAGTTTGAAATAGTAAAAGGAAGTGTATCATTTGTAATAATTTGATAATGATGTTCTAAATTTAAATGTTGTTTCAACTCCAAATATAGCATAAAAGCACCAATATCACTATTTAACTTTTGATATTTTTTAAAATAATTTACAGTTTGCTTATCCTCAAATAGTTCTATCGAATCAAATATAGTGGAATTTAAGATAATATTTTTTACCTCATAACTACTATCTTTTGTATGAATTATGAAAAAATCTTCTATTTTTTTTATCTTTTGTACAAAAGTGTTGGTTTTAGTTATCAAAATTTGTTTTCTCATCTCATCAAAAATAGCTCCCATTCCACCATATATGTAGTAGTTTTGTTGAAAATGGTATCCTAAAGCAAGGGCTGATGTAAGAAAATTTATTTCATCTGTTTTTGCTTGTGCTACTATTAAACATTGATTATCCAAAAAATTTAGATAATCGCTATCTATATTATTATCAAAAAATTTAGATATAAACTCTTTAGCAGTTACAAACAGATATTTATAAAATTTGAAAAATATAGTTTTAAAAGAGTAAATTGATTTTATATTATTTATAAAATTTGCACTATCATAAAAGTAATCATCAATTAAATAAAAATCTCTATTTATTTCAAATATAAGCTTCCAAAACTCTAAATTCTTTTTGTGGTAAAAAGCACTATTTATACTATCAATAAATTTGTCAAAATCTTCATATCTATAGACTGTTTTATCTTTTATTTTAACACAAAGTGCAAAGTCAAGCCGTTTTTTTTTAAAATCAATTTGATGTTTTCTAAAAAAATTTCTCAAAACTTGATTATTGAAACCAGCAAAAGTTGTAGCTCCAGTATTAAAAAAACAACCAGACCTTTTGAAAGTAGAACTACATCCACCAAGATATGACTCTTTTTCAAACAGTATAGTTGTCAATTTTTTTGAAAGCAAAACCGCACTCATGCACCCACCAATACCACCGCCAATAATCCCAAAATCAATAGCTTTTTTCACATATTTTACCTATAAACCTTTTTGTTTATACTATCTTTTAACAAAATTTTTTAGTAGGCTTAAAATGACAATTCATAAAAAACACACATTCAATAAATATCATCAACAGATGGGCTTAAGAGCAGTATTAAATATAAAAGCATCATATACATCAGCTAAAGCCAAGGAGGTTTTTTTATGGAAAATAATTAATTTTTATTTTTTTTTAACTATCCATTTAGCATACTCAAAGCATTTGAAGATTTATCTTTTGTAAATGGTTCAAAATTAGCTTTGTAGTGTTTATAATGAGCTGAATTTTGATGTCCTTTTAAAGCCTCATCATCTGCCCAACTTTCGATTACTACGAATGTATCTGGTTTTTCTACCATTTGATAGATGTTATACAGCAAACAACCATTTGATTTTCTTGATGGTTCAACCATCGTTTCAAGAAGAGCTTTAAGCTCTTCTATACTCTCTTCTTTAGCTACAAAAACTACCTGTTTTGTGATACTCATATGCTAGTTCCTAAAATTTTATTTACTCTTTTTGTGAAACTTACAATATCTTTAACCTTCATGCCCTCAATCAATTTTGCTTGGTCAAGCAAGATATATGCTACATCTTCTAAATTTGAAAAGTTGTTTGAACTATTCATTTTATTAAATATTTGGTGATTTAAATTCACTTCTAAAATAGGTTTTATTTCAGGAAGTTCTTTATCTTGCCCCATTTGTTTTAAGATTTGTTGCATTGCAAAACTTGGGTCATTTTGGTCAAATACCAAACATGCAGGAGATTCTACAAGCTTGTTACTAACTTTTACATCTTTTACTTCATCTTTTAAAATCTCTTTTAGTTTCTCTAAAAGTTCATTGTTTGTTTCGTTTGGTTTCTCTTCCTCTTTTTTCTCATCTTCTGTTTTTTCGTC
>JACAEZ010000091.1 GCA_013388565.1 Campylobacterales bacterium
ATCCAACACTTTATAAAAATTTTTTAAGATACCTTCAAATAGGTTTTTACCCATTTTTTATAGAAGATGAGGTTGAATATAAAAATAAGCTTTTTAATGCTTGTGAAAAAATAATACATGAAGATATACCATCGCTAAATAAAATAGAATATGCACATTTGAGTATTTTTAAAAAACTTATTGCAAAACTCATCTACTCAAAAGTACCATTTAAATTAAATATTACAGCTTTATGCAAAGAGTTTGAAATATCTCATCCAACACTTGCAACATATTTAGAGATTTTAGAAAAGACAAAACTTATTATTCCTGTTAAAAAGTATTCAAAAAACATCTCAAAAAAAGCTGATAAACTACTTTTTGGGAATACAAATCTACTTTATACATTTGCAGATGAGTTTGGTGTAGAGGTTGATATTGGGACTGTAAGAGAAACTTTTTTTGTGAGTTGTTTTGAAAATATTTATTATAGCGATATTGGGGATTTTGTGGTGAATGAAAATATATTTGAAATAGGTGGTAAAAATAAAGATTTTAAACAAATTAAAGATGTAAATAGCTATTTAGCCATAGATACAGACTATTCAACAGAGAAAAATAAAATTCCACTTTGGCTTTTTGGTTTTTTAAAGTAACATCTCATGATAGCAATCCAAAACAGTCAAATTTTTCATCATGAAGACAAAGAAAAACTAAAAAAACTCTCCGTTCAAAACCTTTTAGATTTAGCACTTATTGTTCCAAATTCGTATGAAAATCTATTTGAAAGTTTTGATTTAATTCCAAATAGTGAAATTGTTGTAAAAGCTACTATTTTGGATATTGAGAAAACTCCAAAGTATCTAAAACTTAGACTTTTTTTAGAGAGGTTTAACAAAGATATTTTTGGAATAATTTTTAACTATCAAAGCTACATGTTAAAAACTTTTGAGATAAATAAAACTCTCTTTTTAAAAGGCAAATTAGAATTTAACTACCAAACTTACACGATTATCCAGCCAAAAGTGGTGAGTGAGATAAATACAATTTTGATAAATTATAAAACTTCAATTCAATCAAGAGGTGTTAGATTACTTATGCAAAAGTATCTAAAAATAGAGATTTTAGAACAGATTTTGAAAGATAAAAATGTAGCAAAAGCCATTTTTGAAATCCATAATCCAAATATGAAATCCTTGCAAAACTATCTTAAAGAGAAAAATTTTTCAAAAGAGCAACTTTTTGCTTTGAAATATGTTGAAATTTTCAACTATCTAACAAAACTAAAATCAAAAAAAACAGTTCATGAAGCAAATTTTCAGATAAAGTGTTCAAACATAGAGCCATTTTTAAACACTTTACCATTTAAATTAACAAACGACCAGCTAAAAGCGATAGACGATATTAAAAATGATATTTCAAAACAAACTTCGGCTAAAAGGGTGATTGTAGGCGATGTTGGGTGTGGTAAAAGCATGGTGATATTAGCTACCGCATTTTTAGCAAAAAGTCATAAATCAATTTTGATGGTGCCAACTTCGATTTTAGCAAATCAGCTTTTTAGTGAAGCCAAAAAGTATCTAAGTAGCTTTTTAAAAGTGGCAATAGTTACACAAAAAGAGTGTAGTGAAGATTTTTTTGAAGCAGATTTTATCATAGGCACTCATGCATTGCTTTATAAAGAGTTGCCAAAAGTTGGGGTTGTCATGATAGACGAACAGCATAGATTTGGCTCAAACCAACGGCATTTATTAGAAAAATTGGGTTCGATAGATAACAAAAAACCACACTTTTTTCAATTTTCAGCAACACCAATTCCAAGAACTATGAGTTTAATTGACTCAAAATTGGCAGACTTTAGTTTTATAAAACAAATCCCTTACAAAAAAGATATTACAACGACTGTTATCTCAAAAGAGCATTTTCAATCTTTGATAAAACATATAAAAAGTGAAATCTCAAAAAACAATCAAGTAGCAATAATCTATCCTTTAGTTGAACAAAGCGACAACTTAAACTATCAATCAATCGAAGAGGGTAAAAGCTATTGGCTAAAACATTTTGAAAATGTATATATCACTCATGGCAAAGACAAAGAGAAAGAAAAAATTTTAGAAGAATTTCGTGATAATGGCAATATTTTGATAGCAACAACAGTCGTTGAAGTTGGCATTTCGCTTGATAGATTATCTACTATCATCATCGTCGGAGCCGAACGGTTAGGACTTGCGACACTACATCAGCTAAGAGGTAGAGTAAGTAGAACAGGACTAAAAGGGTACTGCTTTTTATATACAAATATTTTAAACAGCAAAAGACTTTTAGAATTTAGCCAAATAGTTGATGGTTTTGAAATAGCCGAACTTGATTTGAAATATCGAAACAGTGGCGATTTGTTGAGTGGCAAAATCCAAAGTGGCAAGAGTTTTAGATTTTTTGAGATAGCAGAAGATGGTGATATTTTAGAGATGGTGAATTTTAAAGTTTAGAGTTTTTATAGTGGAACACTATTAAAAGCTGGAATTCCAATCATGGATTCACTCCAATCTGCTACAAATATGGTAGAAAATAACTACCTAAAACAAAATATTGATTTAATAGACTATACCACCCCAAAAAGTCAAGACAATTTTTTTAAAATTATTATTCCATTAAACACCTGTTACCCTATGCCACACTTTGAACTTTAAAAGTGTAAT
>JACAEZ010000004.1 GCA_013388565.1 Campylobacterales bacterium
CTTTTATCTATTAGTTTAAAAAATTCATCTACATTTTCTAATATTAAATCACTATTTGTATGTAAAAATATTCTATCTTTTTTTAAAAAATGGCTAAGTAAAATCTCTGCTTCAAATAAAGCCCTATCTGTAATAGATGAGAGCTTTTTTTGAGAAATTTTAAGAGTTTCTTTAATTGTCATGAAGTTTTTCTAAATGGTCTAATCGTTCTAGTAGGGGTGGGTGTGAGTAGTAAAAAAAGATATACATTTGATGTGATTTTGGAAATGATTTATTCTCATTTACAAGTTTTTTTAATGCAGTTATTAAACTGTTTTTTGATTTTATTGTTGAGGCAAATTTATCTGCTTCAAACTCATTTTTTCTGCTGATATAGTTTATTATTGGTAGCAGTAAAAATCCAAGTGGTGAGCTTAATAGTAAAAATAGAGCTATTGAAATTTCGCTACTTTGAGGTACTCCAACTTCTATAAAGAGTTCAATAGGTAAATTTCCAAATATAAAGAAAAATAAAAATAGCATAATTCCCATGATAGCTATATTTTTAAAAATGTCCATGTTTTTGAAATGTCCCAATTCATGACCTAAAACGGCTAATAGTTCATCATGAGTCAATTTTGAAATCAATGTATCAAATAAAACTACTCTCTTTGTTTTACCAAGTCCACCAAAATAGGCATTTAACCGATTGTCTCTTTTACTAGCATCAATTGAAAATATGCCACTTGATGAAAATCCTGTAGTTGTTAAAAGAGCCTCAATTTTCTGTTTTAAAACATCATCTTCTAATGGTTTAAATTTATTAAACATTGGAGCAATAAGTGTAGGATATATTGCATTTACAACAATTATTATAAAAAATATAAACAAAAATCCATAAATCCACCAATTTGCAAAACTATCTATTATATAAGCAATTCCAGCAATTACCAAATTTCCAAAAATTAAAAACATACTAGCACTTTTTATAAAATCTGTTAAATATATTTTTGGAGTCAAGTTTGAAAATCCATATTTTTTATCTAATACAAATCCTTTATAAAGCTCCATTGGAAGTGAAAATAGGTAGTTTATGAAAAAAAATATATCTAAAAATAGTATTGCTTTTAGAGTTTGATTTTCTACTACTATTTGCGAATTTAGATATGAAAAACCAAAAATTATCCAAAATAAAAAGACTCCATAATCTATAATTGAGTCAATAATTGAAAGCCTCTCTTTTGAAATTGCATAATTTCCAGCTTCAATGTACTCTTTTTGAGTTAATAATACAGCACTCTTATTTTTCTCTTTAGATACAAAACCTATTTGCATTACACTTGTATAAATTTTTAACACCACATATATAAAATATATTATTGAAATAGCTTCTAACAATTTTTCCCCTTTTGTTATTTTAAATGAGAGTCAATATCTCTTTTTGATTTTCGTCTATCAATGTAATCAGTGAACTTAACAATTCAAAATTTGAAGTTATAGTTTTAATATTTTCATCTATTCCAACTAAATAACTTTTAAAATTTGTAAATACTACACCAAAATCACTTCCAACTTCACCAGCCAAAGATGCCTCTATTGAACCATATATATATTAATATAATTCAAAAACATACTATTTTTTTGAATTCCATCTAATACACTATTTGTTTGAACTATCTTTTGTTTAGATATTGTAATGACTTCATGAAGGTTTGTTAGATACTGTTTTATCAAATCATTTAAAAATCCAACAATTTTAAATGTTTCTTGTTTTTCATCTTCATGAGAGTTGTCATTTTTGAACTTATTTATCAATTCGTATGAAAAAAACAGAACCATTTCTATTTGAAATGATGAAAGTGTTGTATAAAATATCTTTTCTGAAATATTTTTATTTAATGCTGATATGTCTTTTTCAAAAAGCTCTGTAATAGCTTCATTTTCTCTTGCACTTTCTCTAATAGCTTTTGCTAAAATTGAAAAAGTTTCACCAATTTTATCCAGTTTTGCAGCTATTATCGAGGAGTTTAGTGATAAAAATAGTAAATCTCTGGATATAAATTTAAAATTTGATGCAGATTGTTCAAATAGTGTTTTAAGTTTTTGAAGAGTATCTATATTTGCAAAATTGGAGTCTATTTTTTCTTTCATGATTATATTTTTTTCTATTGAATGACATAAGTTTTTTAAACTAATATCTTCCAGATATTTGCAATTTGTATCAATTTTATAGCTAGTTTTCTCTTTTATAAGATTGTTTCTACTTTTAAACTCTTCTAAAAGAGCATAGTTCATGAAAGAGTCGTAACTATCAAACCCTTTTTGTTTTATAATAGTTAATAGTAAATTTAAAGAGCTATCAATACCATTTATCTTTTCATCTTCTAATAATATTGGATATAACTCTTGTACTAATTTAAAAATAGCACTTGTAGGTTTTATTCTAATTGATATATATTTATCATTCAGTGGAAATACAGACCCTATAACCCAATAACTTTTACCACTTTTTGTTTTATTTACAACATAAGCTACTACAGCTTTTTGATTTTGTATGTATTCCCATAAAAGTTTAAATACACATGAAGGCATCTCTTGATGTCTTATGATACTATGTGGCGAACTTACCAATTCTGATTTTGAATATTCACTTATTTTTACAAATATATCATTTGAACTCTCTATATTTCCTTTTAAATCAGTTATAGAGAAAAAAAGTTCATCAATTCCAAAATCTATCTCTTCATATAAATTTGTTTCCATTTAAGATAAATCCTTACTCCAAAAAAATTCTATCCACTCATCTGTCTGTTTTGCAAAATATGTAGGTTTATATTTTGTAGTCGGTTTTGAAAATAGTGTTAATGTTTGAAATTTTACATTTTTGTAGCTTTGATTTAAAATATTTGAAATTTCAATTAGTGTATTCCCACTGTCGCTTATATCATCGACTATCAACACTTTTTTATAC
>JACAEZ010000012.1 GCA_013388565.1 Campylobacterales bacterium
TATAAATAGTGTTAAAAATTATTCAGAAGATATATCAAAAAATATATCTGTTATGGTAAATAAGACTGTTGAAGTTGATACTTCAAATTCAACAATTAAAAAACTAATTGAAAATTTCAAAACAAATTAAACTATAATTACTATATGACTGTATAATACCCCCTACAGTTATTGCTGTTGCCAACAAACTTCTTAAAACAATATTTATAATGTTAAAAAATAAAACTAAATTTGATATAAATTTAGCTCTAGGTGTTTCTAAATGAAACTTTTAAGTTCTTGTTTTTTGGTTGGGGTTGTTTATAGTTGACTCCTATATTTCAAATTAAATTTTTTACATTATTTTTGTTTTAACAAACCTTATGCAATAACTCTTTATAAAGTTTTAAATAAGCATCAATAACAATCTTAACATCAAACTCATCTTCTGCTTTTTTTCTTGAATTTTTTCCCATCTTTTCTCTCAAATCTCTATCAACAATAAGCTTTTCTATTTTTAAACTCAAATCATGAGAATCTTTCAAATTGCATAAAAATCCATTATACCCATCATCTACAGCCTCTTTACAACCTACTGTATTTGTTGTTACTATCGGTTTATTTAAGCTACATGCCTCCATGATAGTTCTAGGAAATCCCTCTCTATAACTAGGCAAAACAAAAATATCGCAAAGAGATAGTAAATTTTTAATATCTTTTCTCTCACCAAGCCACAAAACAGAACCGCTCTTTAAAAATTCCTCATTTGTACTTGTCAAATTTCCTTTATCAACACCGCCAATTAGTATAAATTTAACATTTTCATACTTTTTACTCAAAATATCAGATGCTTCGTAATATTCCCTAATTCCCTTATCCCAAATAGCCCTTGCAACCATCATGACAACTATTTTTTCATCTACACAAATAGTTTTTTTAAGTTCATCTATCTCATTTTTATCTATATTTTTTAGATTAAAATAGTCAATATCCAAACCAGAACCTTTGATTAAATGTGCTTTTTCTTTTGGAAGTAGCTTCATGTTTAAAAACATATTCATATCATCACTATTTTGAAAAATAACTCCATTGGCTTTACTAAATCCTATCTTATACAAATTTATAATCAATTTTCTAACAATCTTAGCTTTTAAAGTTTGCTGAATAAAAAAACTCCCAAGCCCTGTAACACTATTTATTATAACCTTTACTTTAGCAAAACTACCAGCTATTGAACCATAAATATTTGGCTTTACTGTAAATGAGTGTAAAATATCCAAATTAAGCGGTTTTATAATTTCATAAATTGCTTTTATAGTAGTAATCTCTTTAAATGGATTTAAACTAATTCTATCTATTTTATACTCTATCGCCTTTATACCATACTCCAAAAATTTATCAAAAAAATCCCCACGAGGACAAATCGCATAAACTTCATGACCATTTTTTACAAGCTCTATCATGATTGGTAGTCTAAATTGATATAAATTCATATCCAAATGTGATAAAAATGCTATTTTCAATACTGTTCCTTTTGTACAATTTGATTTAATAACTCTTTTGAATTTTCATATTGTTTTGTAAAAAAATCTAAAATGGCTTCAAAATAACTATTTTTTACTACCAAATCTACACTATTACTATCTAAAATATTTGAATGAATATCATAATTTGATAACACTTGAATATATTCAAATCTATCTGTGGCTGATATTATCAACGGTAAAAACTCATTTTTAATAAAAACTAAATTTGAAAGCAATCTTGCTAATCTACCATTTCCATCAAAAAATGGGTGAATTGATGTAAATGATAGATGAAGAGTTGTATAAATTTTTATTGCATTTTCTATTGATGTTATTTTTAAATTATCATTAAAATATTCAAGCCACATATTCATCAAATATGGAATATCTTTTTGACTTGGATATGGTAGATAGATACTTTTTTCATCAACAATTAAAAATCTACCATTACTTTCATTTTTCCATTCACCAACTGGCGAATATATATCAATAACAACATCTGTTAAAATGGCTTTATGAAGCATAAAAATATCGCAAACTTCTAACTTATCTTTATCTTTTAACTTATAAATTAAATCAATAGCTCTTACATGAGACAATACCTCATTATGCTCTTTTATTGATTTTCCTTGTATTGTCAAACCATAATCTATAATAAATTTTGTTTCACCTAAGGTTAAACTACTTCCTTCTATAGAATTTGATGAATATGTCCACTCAACTTTTAACTGATTTAATAAAATTTCTTTTTGATTTTTTGTCAAATGAGACATAAACTAAATCCTTTAATATAAATTTTTTAGCAACTTAATTAAAAAAAATTGATATATATTTTTTTAAAACTATTTTTTTACAAACTCTTATACCAAACCTCTAAACAATACATTGACCAAATCATTTTTGCTCTTTTTTCATCTGATACATTTATCTTTTGATTTAAAAGTTTGTTCAAAAAATCTCTATTTATAAACCTTTCGCTATAACAATTTTGAGATAATAAATCATGTATATTATCCTTCAAATCAATTTCAACATATCGTTTTAGTGGCACTTCAAAACCTCTTTTTGGCTGGTTTATTAGTTCATTTGGTAGATATTTTTTAGCTAACTCTCTTAAAATATATTTTGTTTTTGAACCGTTTATTTTAAAATTATCATCAAGTTTTGTAGCAACATCAATCATGTAAATAGATAAAAATGGGCTTCTACCCTCTAAAGATGCACTCATGGTTGCAATATCCATCTTTTGCAATAAATCACAAAACAACAATAAATTAAAGTCTAAATATAGGGATTTTGAAAGGTTTGAAAGTTTATTGTCATGAAGTGTGGTTTCTATAAATTGATTTAATCTATCTAAAATTTTATTTTCACCAAATTTATACTCATCTTCAAAAATATCATTTGTAGAGGAGTTGTAAAAATCAAGCCCGTCTTTGCCACTCATCGAAAGTAGTCTATAAAGATAGTTGTATTTTGACTTTTTTTCATGAGGTTTTGGCAAAATGTTAGTTAAAAAGCTGAAATTTTTAGCAATATCTATCCATCCATTTGCCATTGGCACATATCGTCTATATCCGCCAAATAGCTCATCTGCACCATCTCCATTTAACACTACTGTTATATGTTTTTTTGCCTCTTTTGAAACATAGTAGCTTGGAATTGCAGATGAGTCAAAAAATGGTTTGCCGTAATTTAATAAAATCTTTTCAATATCATCTTTCAAATTTAGTGAAATATCTATCTTTTCATGTTTTGTGCCATATTTATCACTTACCAATTTTGCTAAATTTGACTCATCATAACTACCTTCAAAACTAACAGTAAATGTTTTTAGGCTTTCTACATATTCACTAGCGATACTTACAACTAAACCGCTATCAATCCCTCCACTTAAAAATGCTCCAACTTCTAAATCCGAACTGATAATCCTATTTTTAACAGATTTTCTTAAAGCTTCATCGACCATCTTTAGCGACTCTTAAAAAGATAATTTCTCTTTTGGCTTTGTGTATAAATCATATATATCAAAATATTTTTCACACTTTATAGAAAAATCTCCCAAATCAAGCTCCAAATAAGAGCCATTTGGCAACTCAAAAACATCTTTATAAGGAGTTGAGTCATAAAAAAAGCCACATCTAAGATAACTTTGAATAGCCTCTTCATCAACTTCTAACTTTAAAACACTTTTTAGGCCATTTAATTCACTTGCAAAACAGAATGAAAAATCTTTTAAATAGTAATAAAGTGGCTTTTTACCAGCTCTATCTCTGGCTAATATCATTTTGTTTTGTGATTTATCCCATATACAAAATGCAAACATACCATCGATTAAATCAAACATCTCATATCCAAATTTTATATACAAATACAGCAATGTTTCAGTATCTGAATGGCTAGAAAAAGAGAAATCTCTCAAAAGTGACCTTAGTTCTAAATGGTTATAAATTTCACCATTGAAGATAATGCAATAATTTTTATAAAAAAATGGCTGATGACCCCCTTCAATGTCTTGAATAGATAATCTATTATGAAGCAAAGAAACATTTTTTTCACTATAGATATTTTGCTGATTTGGACCTCTGTGAAGAAGAGTGTTTTTAAGAATTTCAAGATTTAGATTATTAAAATTTACAGTTCCTGCTATTGCACACATGAAAGAACCTTTGTAGTGGATTTTTAAAATGATACCTTGAGAGGGTTAATGATTTGATTAAAATTGCAGTTTCATGAAGGATTAAAA
>JACAEZ010000051.1 GCA_013388565.1 Campylobacterales bacterium
AAAAAGATAATCACAAAAACTATAAATGTAATAGAGAGTTTGCAAGGAGATGGTAGTGTTAGCGATGTTGATACTACAGATTATAATGGAACAAATTTAAACTATTTTCAAACATTGCGAAATGGGTGGAATTTAGTAAAAGCACCTACAAATAGTTTGATTTCTATGGAGGATTTGGTAAATTTTTACGATAAAAATATAATCATTGAAACAAATGAAACTAATTTTACAGCTTATACGAATATTTATGGTTATTTAAATAATAAATGGTATTCAAAAAACGATAAAGATGGTTATTTTTCATATCAAGATGGTATTTGGGTTTATTTAGATATAAACATAGATAGTCATGCAATTGATTTATCAGAGCTTACACCATTAGTTTATGCAAATATATCTTTGACTAATGGGTGGAATTTGAAATCAAATCCTTTAAGTTCAAAAATATATGTTAGAAATTTGTTGCAATCGGAAATAAAAAATTGTGAGTATCAAAAATTAGATTTTAAAATCTTTAGATACATAAACAGTCAATGGAAATATTATGATAGTAGCTATAATGGAGATGACATGATTGGTTCTTACGAGGGGTTTTGGATTTATTCTGATACTTCAAAAAATTATAATATAACCGCCGAATGAAAACCGCCTTTATATCAGGTGCAAGTAGTGGCATAGGGCTTGAGTGTGCCAAATATTTTTTAAATAAAAACTATAAAGTGGTAGCTGTTGCTAGAGATTTTAGTAAATGTGATATACATCATGAACATTTTTTAAAAATAGAGTGTGATTTGAGTGATGTAAAAAATTTTGATGAAATATTAAAAGATGTTTCAAAAAGCTATCATGTAGATGTTTTGATAAATAATGCTGGTTTTGGTATTTTCAAACCTCTCGAAGAGATAAATTCAATAGACATAACAAATATGATAAACACAAATCTAACATCGCATATTTTAGCTACAAAATATTTTTTGCCAAATCTGAAAAAACATCATGGATATATTTTCAATATAAACTCTATTGAGGCTGTTAGATTTTCAAAATTTTCAGCTCTTTATAGTGCTACAAAAGCAGGGCTTAGAGCATTTGGACTCTCTTTGTTTGAAGAGGTGCGGAAAAGTGGTGTTAGGGTTGTAAATATAAATCCAGACATTACAAAAACAGAGTTTTTTAAAAATCTAAATTTCACTCATGAAGATGATATTGGTTCATTTATAGATGTAAATTCGATTATAAAGATTATTGATTTATCGCTAAATCTTGATGATGAGTCAATCATGACAGATGTTACAATTCGACCTAAAAAGGTGGCAATAAAGAAAAAAGGAGCTTCATGACACTTCAAAAAAAAGCTACGATTGTAGCAACCATCACTGCTGGTAATTTGGCTGTAATAAAACTTGTTTTTGGGATTATGAGTGGTTCGGTGGCTATATTAGCCTCTGCGATTGATTCGGTTTTAGATTTAGTCATTTCACTTTTTAACTACTTTGCTGTAAATACCGCTGAAAAAAATCCAAATGAAAAGTTTAATTATGGATTTGGAAAGATAGAGGCTTTAGCTGGAGTTTTTGAAGGCTCACTGATTGGCTTTTCGGGGCTTTATATATTGTATCAAGCATTTTCAAACTATACAACAGGTACTGAAATTGTAAATTTAGAAAGCTCCATAATTGTCATGATAATATCCATGGTTGTGACATTTTGTTTGGTTTGGTTTTTAAATTATGTTTATAAAAAAACAGGCTCACTTGTTATCAAATCAGATTCACTGCACTACAAAACAGACTTACTTACAAATGCCTCTGTTTTAGTATCTTTGGGTTTGGTTTATCTAACAAGCTTAAATATAATCGACTCACTTGTCGGTGGTGCGATAGCGATTTATATCGTATATTCGGCTATTGGGATAATAAAAGAGAGTGTTTTTGTATTGATGGATAAATCTATTGATGATGAGATGATAGCCCAAATTGAAGAGATTATAAAATCAAAAAATAGAGTTTCAAGCTTTCACTGCCTCAAAACTAGAAGTGCTGGAAATAATATTTTTGTTGATGTTCATGTGGTGTTTGATAAAGAGATACTTTTATATGATGCCCATAAAGTAGGTGATAAAATAGAAGATGAGATAGCAAAGCTGGATAATTCAAAAGAGTGGGTTATAAATATTCATCTTGACCCAGTTGATGATTTTAAAGATTTTAATCATTAAAAATATTAACAACAAAAATTAATTATAAGTGTGATATATAATTTAAACAACTTTTATTTATAATTTATGAAATTTAATTTATGAAGGGATTATCATGAAAATTAAAGTTGCTACATTAATAGCAAGTTTACTATTATCTTCAAATTTGTTTGCAAATGAACAAAAAAAAGATAATACAGAGGAGATTATAAAAATAGGTCGAGAGGTTTCTGATGAACTTTTTAAAGTTATGGGTGGAGAGCTTAAAAAACAGTTAGCTGATAACAACTTTTCAAAAGCTGGACATTTTTGCTCTATGAATGCTATGTCAATGACAGCTGATGTAAATAAAAAATATGGCTCAAATGCTACAGTTAAAAGAGTTAGCTTAAAAAATAGAAACCCTCAAAACAGACCAGCTGATGAAATTGAAATAACTGTTTTAGAGGTTTATGAAAAACTAAATGCTCAAAAAATCGAACTTCCAGAAATTGTAAAAAAAGTTGATGAAAACAGATATAAGTATTTTAAACCTATAAAAGCTGGAATGGATATGTGCTTTAAATGTCATGGAGATAGTAAAACTTTAGATAAAGAGGCATACTCAAACATCTATAAAATATATCCAGAAGATAAAGCAATAAACCATAAAATGGGTGATGTTAGAGGTGCATTTGTGATAGATATTATAAAAGGTGCTAAATGAAAAAGTTTATTTTAACTCTATTTTTTGCACTCTCCCTATTTGCTGAAGGAATCTACTATAAAGAGGATATTTCAGCAAAAGAGGCATATGAAATGCAAAAAAGTGGTGCGATAGTTATTGATGTTAGAACTCCTCATGAGTTTTTATATGCAGGTCATGGTGTTGGTCATATAAATGTACCAGCATTTTATTTTGATATAAAAACAAAAGAGTTAAAACAAAGAGAAAATCTTTCAAAAGTTGAAATCGAAAAAAACAAACCATTTGATGCACACAAAATGTATGATATTAGAGATATTGAAAATGAAAAACTGTTCGATGAGGTAAAAACAATTGCTAAAAATAAATTAGACCAGCCAATTATTTTTATTTGTAGAACAGGTATCAGAAGTCAATATGCTGCAAATATCGTAGCTCAAAAAGGTTTTGAGAATGTCTATAATGTAAAAGAGGGATTTTTAAATGGTTGGAAAAAAGAGAATTTACCTTGGGGAGTTGAATAAATGAGTGAAGTTATTAAAATAGATGTAGAGTCAGTTGAGTTTAAATCTGAACTTGAAAAAACTAAAGCTTTTACACAAAAAGTTGTTGAACAGTTTAAAATTTCATACAATCCAGATAGTGAGATAAACCAGTCTGTTGAGTTTGGATTGACTAGAAATAAGCTAATTTATGGCAAAAGATATTGTCCATGTTTTTTTGTTACAAAAAGCGATGATGATAGAGTTTGTCCTTGTAAACCAGCTTTAGAGGTAGAAATCCCAAATGAAGGTAAGTGTCATTGTGGAATTTTCTGCACAAAAGAGTACTACAACATGCACAAAAAAGAGGAGCTTGTAGAAGAGATAGCTCACACACATTCAAGAATTCTTTCAAAAGATGAGTGTGAACTACTTTTATCTAAAAAATCAATAGATGCAGATGAATTGGTATCTTTGATTGAAGCTAGAGAACATAAAGTGATTGAGTTTTTAATAGTCGATACAAGAGAGTGGATGGAAAATAAAATGGGCAAAATAAAAGGAACAGATTATTTAATCCCAACAACAAGTTTTTACGACTCAATTTCGCAAATTATGGATAAAAAAGAGACTCCAATAGTCACATATTGTCATGTTGGAAGTAGAAGTGCATACTGCCAACAAATCATGAAAAGTATGGGCTTTAAAAATGTAATCAATTTAAATTATGGAATTGTAGGTTTCAGTGGAGAGATAGTAAAATAATACCAAACCCCATAGATTATCAATATTTAGCATACCACCATTTGGTTCACAGCTCACCAAGTGGATGGATTTTTTTATGAAGTGAGAAGAGATTTAGTAATAAAATATATTCTAGTTTAGATGATTTGGAATGGAAAATTGATTCTATTATTGCTAATTGTAATACTAATAAAATGGTTTTCTTTGTGTTCTTATGATTTGATTTTAGAGCATTGGTATTAAGCTAAACCTATATGGTTGAACTTATATCTTTGCATCAGCAATTTTGTATGGTTATGCTAAATAGTGCATAAGGGGCGGAGTTAATATAACAAAAATTAAAATTAGCGAGGATTAAAACCCGCTAATTTCAACATATTTAGTAGCAATTTCTATTAATGGATTCATAATAAAGATTGAGAAGATTGTCACAATTGCACTAAATCCAATAATTGTCTTTAATGGATTTGAAGCATTTTTTATATAAATAGTATGGTCATTTTCAACAGGCTCTTTTAAGAACATGTAAACTATCAGTTTTAAATAGTAATATGCTGCAATAGCACTATTTAATGCCATAATCAATGCTAAACCAATATATCCAGCATTTACAGCAGAACTTAACATGTACATTTTACCCCAAAATAGAGAAAATGGAGGAACTCCTGCAAGACTTAACATAAATACACCCATAATAACTGCACCAACTGGCATTATTTTAATCATACCAGCAAATTTTGTATATGGATGGTCAAATCTATTATGAAATATTGCATTTTTATGTCTGCTCACCCAAAGCATCGTAAATGCTCCAAGGTTTGTAAATAAGAACATTATCCAATATATAAATAAAGCACTATTTGATTGTGTAGTACCAATTAATATACCAGCCAATACAAACCCTGCATGTGAGATAGAACTAAAAGCTAACATTCTTTTTACATCTTCTTGAACTAATGCTAATATATTAGCTAATGTCATTGTAATAACAACAAAAGCATATAACACATACTCAAGCCAAACAATACCAGAAGCTACAAAGAATTCAAAAATTCTCATGATAACAACAAATCCAGCTACTTTTGGAACTATAGACATATATCCAGCAAGTGCTGCACTTGAACCTTCATAAACATCTGGCGTCCATGTATGAAATGGAACGATTGAAAGTTTGAAACCAAATGCACCTATTAAAAATATCAATGCTGTTAAAACTAAAATCATTGGTTCAAATTGTCTTTCACTTAATACAGAAAAAATACCATTAAGCTCTACACTTCCAGTTAAAGCATACAATATCATACATCCAAATGAGTAAAAACCAGCTGCAAATGCACCCATTGTAAAATATTTGATAGCAGCTTCAAAAGATTTCATTCTATTATGAAGTGCTATTAATGTATAAAGCGATAAACTAGCTGTCTCTAAACCTACAAATATAAGTATCAAATTATCTGTTGAAATCATAAATTGGAAACCAGAAATCATGAACAAAAATAGTGCAAAAAATTCTGGATATGTAAATTCATGAAATCTTTTTGTACTTAGTGCCAATGGAATAAATAGTGCTGATGCGATTAAAATAATTGATTGCGATAGAATAGATATACCATCAATTAACATAACATCAAAAAAGCCTCTGACTTCACCTTTATAACCAATTACCGCACCTAAATCAACTAAAATAAATAAAATAGTCAATATAGTATAGAAACTTTTATTTAAATTTTTTGTTACTAAATCAATACAAAGAATAGCAAGAGCACCAATAATTGCTATCAACATTGGAGATATTGAAACAATATTTAAAGATGCTAAATCAACAACTACTTTTTCTAGCATGGTTATTTACCCTCCCCTACTTTGTTTACAGATACAATAAACTCTTTAGCATCTTTTGTAACAGATTTTTTCTCCATCAAATCAACTAAATGTTTTACACTGTTATCAATTGGCTTTAAAACAGGTTTTGGATAAACACCAAGCCACACTACTATCAATACCAAAGGAACTAATGCACTTAACTCTTTATAATTTAAATCTTCTAAATTTTTATTCTCTTCTTTTACAACTTCACCAAAGAAAGATTTTTTAAATAGACTAAGCATATAAATAGCACCTAAAATAATAGAGCTACCAGCTAAAATAGTCATAATAGGAGACACTTTATAAAAACCTAACAAACTTAAAAACTCACCAACAAATCCCATCGTCAATGGCAATCCAACAGAAGCCATTACCATAATACCAGTTATTGTTGCATATTTAGGCATAACTGATGCTAACCCACCAAACTCTCTCATATATTTTGTATGTCTTCTATCGTAAATAACACCAACAAGCATAAACAGTGCACCACTTACTATACCATGACTTATCATCAAAAATATTGAACCACCAATACCTTCAACATTTAAAGCAAAAGTACCAAGTACTATAACACCCATATGAGAAACTGAACTATAAGCTATAACTTGTTTCATATCTTCTTGAGCATATGCAACCATTGCTGTATAAATTATCATAATCAGTGAAAGAATAGCTATCGGCATTACAAAATATACACTCGCATCTGGAAATAGTGGTAATGAAAATCTTACAAAACCGTATGTTCCCATTTTTAAAAGAACTGCTGCAAGAATTACTGAACCAATTGTAGGTGCTTGTCCATGTGCATACGGTAACCAAGTGTGAAATGGAAACATTGGCACTTTTATAGCAAATCCTAAGAAAAATGCTACAAACAACCAAAGTTGCATATTAAATGGAAGAACTAGCATATGCCAATCTAACAGTGAAAAACTCCAAACACCAGTAGCTTCATGATAGATATATCCCATAAATAATATACCAATTAACATAATCAATGAACCAGTAAATGTATATAAGAAAAATTTAACAGCTGCATATATTCTTAAACTTGCACCCCATGCTCCTATTATATATAACATTGGCACTAATGAAAGTTCCCAAAATAGATAGAAAATAACTGCATCTAAAATTACAAATACTGCAACCATAGTCATTTCTAAGAATAGAATTGACAAAATTAAATTTTTTAAAGCTCTCTCTTCACTTAAACCAACAATTGCAATAAATGTCATAAATGTTGTTAGAATAACTAAAAATAGTGATATACCATCAACTCCAACATGATAATTTATTCCATAGTTACTTATTATTGGAAAAAAGTGTTCAAATTGCATACCTGCGACCGAACTATCAAAGCTAAGCCATAACCAAAGTGACAGCATAAACTCTACAAGTGTTACTGTTATACCATACACTTTTATACTATCACTTTTTACAATAAAGCCTAGCATTCCAGCAATAGCTGGAAAAAATACTAGAATTGTTAAAATTTGCTCCATATCTACTCCCTTACCTTGCCAAACTAAAAGCAGATGCAACAATCAATAGTAATATCACACCAATTAACATCCATCGCAACATCTTAGATAGATTTCCACTTTGTATTACTCTTGATTTATCACCAGTTGCATATATAGTTTTTGCTATCATATCTACTGTTGCATCAACAATTTTAACATCAAATTGTTTCCAAGCTATGTGTGATATTTCAGCATATGGCTTAGAAAACAGTTCATCATAAATTTTCGGAATATAATATTGATTAAATAGTAATTTATAGATAAATGTATTTTCCCAATGTTTGCTAAATCCACCTTTTGAATATTTATAAACTGCAAATCCAATACCACTACCAGCCGTTATTAAAGCAATAGCAACTAACATAGCAAATGTAATCGAACTAACATGTGGCTCATGTCCAGGCAGTACAGATTTGATGAATTCTAAAAATCCATGTTCAGCCCATCCAGAAGTTACTGCTAAAAATGCCAATGGCATCATCGCATATAACATATATTTATATGCTTCATGAGGATGTAAATTTGGATGTTCTTCTTTATACTTTTCTTCACCAAAAAATACAAGCATTACAAGTCTAAAACTATAAAATGCTGTTAAACCAGCTGTTATTAATAACACAAACCATAAACCAAAATGTGTATCAGCAAATGCAACTTCTAAAATTTTATCTTTTGAAAAGAAACCTGCGAATGGATAAATACCTGCTAGTGCAATAGAAGCAAGTGTCATTAATATAGCAGTTGTTTTTAATGGCTTATACAAACCACCCATTTTTTTAATATCTAACTCATCATGCATAGCATGCATAACATTACCAGCACCTAAAAATAGAAGTGATTTAAAAAATGCATGTGTCATTAAGTGAAATAGTGCAACCCAATATGCACCAAGACCAGCAGCAACAAACATATATCCTAATTGTGATAGTGTAGAATATGCAATAATTCTTTTTAAATCTCTATTTACTAAAGCCATTGTAGCTGCAAACATAGCTACAAATGCTCCTAGACAAGCTATAAAATATCCAACATCTGGAACAAGAGAATAAATTTCATTAGCTCTAATGACTAAATAAACACCAGCTGTAACCATTGTAGCAGCATGGATTAATGCTGAAACTGGAGTTGGACCCTCCATTGCATCTGCAAGCCAAGTATGTAGTGGAAATTGTGCTGATTTACCCATAGCTCCAATAAACAAGAAAATTGCTATAAGTGTTACTACATACGAGTTGGCTCCATCAATTTTTGCAAATACCTCATTATATTGTAATGTTCCAAATGTCCAATATATTATGAATATACCAACAAGCATTCCAAGGTCTGCAATTCTATTCATGATAAATGCTTCATTTGCAGCCCAACTTGCAGACTCTTTGTGATACCAAAAACCAATTAAAAGCCATGAACAAAGACCAACACCTTCCCATCCTATAAATAGTCCAGCAAAATTGTCACTCATAACTAAAATTAACATTGAAAAAACGAAAGCTGACAAATAAGAGAAAATCTATTAAATCCTTTATCATATTTCATATATCCAATTGAATATATATGTACCATTGTTGATACAACTGTTACAACAACCATCATTGTAGCACTCACACTATCAACTAATATACCAAATGGAATTGATACACCGCCTAATGAAATCCAATCAAACAGTTTTAAATGTAATGGTTGTCCACCAGTTAATAGGTAAAATAGCACTATTAGTGCAGATATCATAGAAATTCCAAGCAATGAACTTGTAGCTATCCCTGTGATAATAGTTTTTTCTTTTGCACCAAATAAAGCAGCAAACAATGAGCCTACAATTGGAGCAAAAAGTACTGTTAAAGCAATGCTTTCCATCATTAACCCTTTTTTTAACTATGCATTGTTTGAAGCGTATCTATATCCAGATTGCCTCTTCGTTTATACCAAAGTATAAGCAGCCCTAATCCAACTGCAACCTCACTTGCCGCAATAGCTATAATAAAAAATGCAAACATTTGACCGCCTAAATCATTATAATATTTAGATATAGCAGCAAATCCAATATTTACAGAATTTAATAAAATTTCTGTTGAGAAAAATAACAACAGTAAATTTTTTCTTCTTATTACACCTATTACACCTACAACGAAAAGTATTGTAGCTGTTATTAAGTAGTGTGTTAATGTAATCATTGAACAACCTTTTCTTCAAACTCTTTTTCTATATCTTCTTCACTCATTAATGTTAAGCTCTTATCCATTTTTTTACCAGCTAAAACAATACCAGCAATCATTGCAACTAAAAGCATAACAGCAGCTAATTCAAAAGGAACTAAATATTTTGTAAATAGAACATACCCAACCATTTGTGCATTTCCTACACCATCTTTTATAGGGTCAGACACACTTATACTATCACTTATAATTGGAACACTCATGATAATAACTAATAATATTGCACTTAATCCAGATAGTAAAAATAACATTTTAGGATTTTCAATTTTCTCATTTACATCTTTTATAGAGTCAAAAAACATCATACCAAAAGCATATAGTGCCATTACTGCACCAGTATAAACAATTATTTGAACAACGCCTAAAAATT
>JACAEZ010000040.1 GCA_013388565.1 Campylobacterales bacterium
CATCTAAATATGCACCATTTAACTCTTGTTTTGGATTTGAAGTATCTATACATGGAGTTATTTTTTTTATAGATTTGATTAATTCTAGTACATTTATATCAACTTTTGGTTTATCTCTATAATCTGGAAAAGATGGAAATTCTAGTGCATCAAACATTGGAAGTTTAAATTTTGTTCTACCTTGTTTTAGTATCAAGTTATCTTCTATTGTTTCTATGTCAATATTTTCATCTTTTAATCTTTTTACTATTTCAACTATTTTTTTCCCATTAGCTGTTGCTATACCTTCATCTGTTATAGATACCAAATCTGTAGAGTTTATAAGTCCTATTTCAAAATCTGTAGCTTTTATTGTTAGATTACCACCTTTTGCTATTAAAAGTACATGAGATGTTATTTGGCTTTCATCTTTTTTTTCTATAAATGATTGTGAACTTGAGAGAATGTTGTCTAATATTGATTTTGATATGGATATTTTCATTTTTTCTCCTATATATTTTTTTAAAATAACAATTATATCAGTAAATGCAGTGAATTTGTGAAAAACTCAAGTAAAACATTAAATTTTGAGCTTTTAAGTGGTGAAAAGTTGTACAGTAACTATTCACTTAATTTCACAAAAAAAAAGTTTACTTTACTTAAGAGTTTAAAATCTTGTTTTTTAGATTTTCGATTAAGAGCTTAAAATTTTCATCACTCTCAATCTCTGATGTTATCTTTTTCATAGCATGACTTACTGAAGAGTGGTCTTTCATGCCAAAATATTGAGCTAAAGAGGGTGTTGAGTTTAGTGTTAAATTTCTTGATAAATAGATAACAATTCTTCTAACATTTGCAATTGTTACACCTTTTGATTTTGATTTTATCTCGCTTGGTTTAATATTTAGTTCTTTTGAAACTATCTCTATTATATTTTCGATAGTTATATTTTTTCTCTCCTCTTTTATATGGTCAGATAAAACATTTTTTGTAAAATCAAGAGTTATTTCTTGATTTACTATTTTTGAAAAAGCATTCAATTTAATAATAATTCCCTCTATCTCTCGTATGTTATTATCAAGTTTTGTAGCAATATAATTAATCACATCTGGTTTTAAATGTACACCATCAAGTTCACATTTTTTCTTAATAATCGCTATTTTTGTCTCAAATTCTGGTGGTTGAATATCAACAGTCAAACCCCACTCAAATCGGCTTTTTAGCCTATCTTCCAAATAAGCTATCATCTTTGGAGCTTGGTCTGCTGTCATGACGATTTGTTTTTGTTTTTGATGAAGCTCGTTAAATGTGTGAAAAAGTTGAGTTTGAGTTTCATTCTTTTTACTTAAAAATTGAATATCATCAATCAATAAAATATCGCACTCTCTGTATTTTTCTCTAAATCTATCCATTGTTTGATTTTGCAAATTATATGTGAAATCATTCATGAACTGTTCTATTGTTACATATATAACTTTTTTATTTCTATTTAAATTATAGTTTGCAATAGCATGAAGAAGATGTGTTTTTCCAAGACCAACACCACCATAAATAAATAGCGGATTATAGATAATTCCAGGTTCTTGTGCCGTTTTTAAGGCAGTTGTATATGCAAATTGGTTAGAACTACCAACTACAAAACTATCAAAAGTAAAAGATGGATTTATATTTAATGAAAGTTGCTGTTTATTATGTGTTTTTGATATAGACTCTTGAATATTTTTCAAACTTTTCACTTCGCTATTTGATTTCACATCTATTTGAATAGTAGGTGAAATTCCAACTATTGTTTCAAAAAGTTTCGATATTTTTTGTGCATATTTAATTTTCACCCAATTTGCAATAAAAGGATTTGGAGCTGTGAATACTTTTGTATCTGACATTGAAGACTCTTCATCAAAATTCAGACATTTAATATATCTTTCATACTCTACTTGAGGAATTTCTTCTCTCAACTTTTCTAATATTTTGTCACCTATCAAATTTCAACCTTTTATCACGATGTGAAATACATGTGAAAGCTTTTGTGAAATTTTATCAAAAAAGTTCAATTTTTGGTAGTATAACGAAAAAATATTATAGTGAATAGATTTATTCACATGATTAAAAGGATGTGAAAAGATGAATATATTAGGTATAGACCCAGGCTCTAAAAACTGCGGATATTCGGTGCTTTGCTTAGAAAATAGAAAAATAAAACTGATTGAAGCAGGTGTGATTAAAATTAAAGAAACAATATTACAACATCAAATAATGGAACTTGTGGAGGGACTTGATATAATTATTAAACAAAATAAAATTGATGAAGTTGCAATTGAAGATATATTTTTTGCACATAATCCAAAAACTGTACTGAAATTAGCACAATTTCGAGGAGCATTGAGTTTAAAAATTTTGCAAGAGATTGGAAATTTTAGTGAATATACACCTCTTCAAGTGAAAAAATCTATCACAGGAAAAGCAAAGGCTACAAAAGAGCAGGTCTCTTTCATGGTGAAAAAAATATTAAATATCACTCAAGAGATAAAACCATTAGATGTTACAGATGCCATTGCAATCGCTATTACACACTCTCAAAGAGTTATATTTTCAAATTCAAAATAGATGTGAAATTTTATATTTCTTGCTTTCATATCTTTATGTTACATAAAGATATGAAAGCAAGAAATATTAAATTTCACATCTATTTTGAATTTGAAA
>JACAEZ010000041.1 GCA_013388565.1 Campylobacterales bacterium
TGAGTGATATACTGCCCCCAGCTAACCTCTAATTCAACGGCATGTTCAAACATCTCATAAACATCTTTCAAAAGCTCTTTTATAAAAAGATGTGGCAACTCTTTTCTTAAAGTATTTATAATGTTTTGAAAAATCAAAAGATGAGTTACCTCATCTCTTTGAATAAATCTAATCATTTGAGCAGAACCCAACATTTTGCCACTTCTAGCTAATGTATAAATATATGCAAACCCGCTATAAAAATAAATCCCCTCTAAAATTTGATTTGCAAAAAATGCTTTTATAAGCCCTCTTTCTGTTGGATTTTGAGCCAACTCTTGATAAACTTTTGCAATATAGTCATTTTTGTTTTTAAGCTTCATGTCTCTTCGCCAAAGTTCATATATCTCATCACTATTTTGTGAGATACTATCAACCATGACGGCATAACTTTGCGAATGTAAAGCCTCTTCAAAAGCTTGTCTAACTAAAATCAAATTTACTTCAGGTGCTGTTATATATGGATTTACATTGTCTATTAAATTGTTTGTTTGAACACTATCCATAAATATAAGTTGTGCTAAGGCTTTATCATAAGCTAGTTTTTCCCCATCAGTCAAAACCTTATAATCCCTCGCATCAATAGTCATATCCACCTCTTTAGGAAACCAAGTGTTAGCCAACATCATCTCCCAAAGATTATAAGCCCATTGATATTTGATTTTATTTAGTTCAAAAATACCTGTCGGATTTCCACCAAATATGGCTCTTTGATTAACACCCTCTAATGTATTTGGATTGTAAATTTGTTTTCTGTTGATTGTCATGAATTATCCTACTTTTCAAGATTTAAAAAAGGAGTGAATTATATAGTAAAGAGTTTTAATAACCAATTTTTGTTATATATTTTTATAAAACTCTTCAACTTTATCATAAAATTCTAAATCATCTTTATCCATCAAACACTCTTTAAATTTTTTAATCACTTCAAAATCTATCTTTTCTTTATATCTTGGAGTAATTTGTATCATTTTATATATATTTATCAATAGTTTTTCTATATCAGTTGTGAATGTTATATACTCTTTCGTAGTATTTACCAATGTAGTAGCTCTTTCATCATCATCTTTATATATCTGTTTAGAAATTTCTTCTAACAATTCATACTCACATCTACTAATTTTAGAATCAACTAACATAAGTGAAGCCAAAAATTTTGCTCTAAATTCAAGTGATTCATGATGATGTAAGAATGTTTTTCTAAATGCAAATTTGAAAGCAACTTTGATTTTTTTTACAAAAGCTATAAAAAAGTTTGCCATATTATTTTAAATCTCCCCAATTATTAGCAATATTTACAGATGTTTTTAATGGTACATCTAATTTGTAAATATTTTCCATGATATGTTGTAAAATTTTTGCACTCTCTTTGGCTTTATCTTTATCACACTCAAAAATCAGCTCATCATGAATTTGAAGTAATATTTTTACATTATGCTCTTTTTGACTATCTACTATTTTATTCATGGATAGTTTTATCAAATCAGCTGCACTTCCTTGAAATAGTGTATTAACACCCTCTCTTAAATAGTTTGATTTTAAAAACTCATTTGCAGATGCAAAATCAAAATATCTTCTTCTTTTTAATAAAGTCTCTACAAACCCTTTTTGTTTTATATCTTCTTGAATAGACTCTATATATTTTTTCACCGTTGGAAATGAGTTAAAGTAGCTATTTATATAATCTTTTGCCTCTTTTTGAGAGATATTAATTGTTTCAGACAATTTTTTACTTCCCATGCCATAAAGCAAACCAAAATTTATACTTTTTGCAATATCTCTTTTATCTTTTGTCGCATTTTCACCAAATATTTTAATAGCAGTTTGCATATGAATATCTAAATTGTTGTTAAAAGCTTCAACCAAAACATCATCTTTTGAAAAGTGTGCCAATAATCTAAGCTCTATTTGCGAATAATCACAAGCAATTAAAACCTTATTTGTATCAGCTATAAATCCATGACGAATTTTCTTACCAATATCACTTCTAACAGGAATATTTTGCAAATTTGGATTTTTCGAACTAAGTCTGCCCGTTGCTGTACCTGTTTGTAAAAATGTGGTATATATTTTATGTTGTTCATTTTTTAAAGCATAATTTTTAAGTGGTTCAATGTATGTAGAGTAAAGTTTAAAAAGTTCTCTATAATCTAACAATTTTTCTATAATTGGATGTTCGTCTATAAGTTTTGATAACACCTTTTCATCTGTGCTAAAACCTGTCTTTGTCTTTTTAGCAGATTTTAAATTCAGTACATCAAATAACACATGAGAGAGTTGTTGAGTAGAGTTTATATTAAACTCCATACCACTTAAACTATAAATCTCTTTTGTAATAGCTAAAAGCTCTTTTTGACTATCAAAAGAGAGTTGTTCAAAAAAGTCCAAATCAATCTTTATACCGCTATTTTCAATCTCTATCAATGTATTTACAAAAGGAAACTCTACACTCTCTGCTTCAGAAAATAACTCTTTATTTTGCATTGATAACATATTTAATAATTTAAAATATAATTTTCTAACAGCCCATGCA
>JACAEZ010000013.1 GCA_013388565.1 Campylobacterales bacterium
TATTTTTATTAACTGTGGGTTACTTTTTGAGGTATTTAAACATCTCAAAAGAGTTTCCAAAAAGCTTGAATACATTTATAATTTATATCTCACTACCTGCAACAATTTTACTTCAAGTGCCAAAATTAAGCTTTGATACATCACTAATCTCTTTAATAATTACTCCATGGCTTTTATTGATTTTTGCTGTTATAGCGGTTTTGGTGATTACAAAAAATTATTCAAGTGATGTTCGAGCATCACTGTTGATGACTGTACCACTTGGAAATACCTCATTTGTAGGTATTCCACTAATTGAGACATTTATAGGCTCAAATGCTATTGGGTATGCTTTGATTTATGACCAACTTGGTAGTTTTTTAATGCTCTCTATCTATGGTGGAGCGATTTTAGCCTATTATGAACATGGTAAAATAGATGTTTTGTTTTTGCTAAAAAAGATACTATTTTTCCCACCATTTATATTTTTGATTATCGCTTTTAGTGTTAAAGTTTCTTTTTTTTCAAATGTTGAGAGTTATTTAAAAATTTTATCTCAAACATTAGTGCCACTAGCTCTTGTATCTGTTGGTTTTTCATTGGTTTTTAAACTTAATGAATTTAAAGCTATTTTTGTAAAAGCTCTGTTTTTAAAGCTTTTAGTTTTGCCATTTATCGCATTTTTGTTTTTGTATCCATTTGATATAGAAGAGGTAGTTTTTAAAACAGCTATTTTAGAGAGTGCAATGCCTTCTATGATAACCGCTGGAGCATTAGCTATAAATGCAAATTTTGCCCCAAATTTGAGTGCTAGTATGGTTGGAATTGGGCTTTTAGTTTCGCTTGTAACGATACCTATTATAAATTTGTTGATATAGTTTGATATAATAAAAAAGTTAAATTTGAAAGATTTATCATGAATAAAGATATAATAGCAAAAGAGGCGATAAAAACACTAGTTATAGACATTGCAAAATATATTCTAAACATCGAGATAAAAGAGATAAAATTCTTAGACAAAGAGTTACAACGAATAGAAGATAGAAGAGCCGATGTAGTAGCACTCATAGACAATAGCTACATTTTGCATATCGAAATACAAAACGATAATGACAAAAAAATGGCACTTAGAATGCTTAGATACTATATAGATATAAAAAATATCAATAAAAAACTACCAATAAAGCAATACCTAATCTATATCGGAAAAGATAGACTAAAAATGGAAAATTTTATAAAAACCGATAAATTAGATTATAGTTTTAATCTAATCAACATGAAAGATATAGATTGTAGCAATTTCTTTAAAATAGATACACCAGATGCTTTAGTTTTAGCAATTTTATGCGATTTTAAAAACTCAAACGAACAAGATATAGTAAATTATATAATTCAAAGATTAAAAGAGAAGGTCGGAAAAAACGATTTTGAATTTAGAAAATATATGCTAATGCTTGAAGAATTATCACAAAACAGAAATCTACAAGAGTTTATCAAAAAAGGAGAAGAGATGCTAACACAAATAAATTATGAAACACTCCCATCATACTATTTAGGATTAGAACGAGGTATCGAGCGAGGAATAGAAACTGGTATCGAAAAAGGCTTTTTAGATGGTGAGCAAAAGGCAAAATTTGAATCTGCTGTTATTTTTATAAAAGAGATGAATTTAAATCCAGAAGATGTTGCAAAAAAACTAAATTTGCCACTACATGAACTGTTAAAAAAATTATAAAAAGGAAGATTATGACATTTACAACACCGTTAAAGCAAAATTCTATAAAGATGATGTTACTTGGAAGTGGGGAGCTTGGTAAAGAGGTGGCTATTGAGGCTATGAGGCTTGGAGTTGAGGTGATTGCAGTTGATAAGTATGAAAATGCACCAGCTCAAATGGTTGCAAATAGAGCTTATACAATCAACATGAAAGATAAATGTGAACTTTTAGAGTTGATTAGAAAAGAAAAACCTACATACATTTTGCCTGAAGTTGAGGCTATTAGTATTGAAGCACTTTTTGAGGCTGAAAATGAGGGTTTTTGTGTCATTCCAAATGCAAAAGCTGTGAGTCTTACTATGAATAGAAGAGGTATTAGAGAGTTTGTTGCAAATGAGATGAAAGTAAAAACTAGTAAATTTTTATTTGCTAAGAGCTTAGAAGAGTTGATAGAAGCTACCAAAAAAATTGGTTTTCCATGTGTCATAAAGCCTGTTATGAGTTCGTCTGGTCATGGTCAAAGTGTATGCCACTCGATAGATGATGTAGAAAATTCATTCAATAAAGCAAAAGAAGCAAGAGGTGATGCAAGTGAGTTGATAGTTGAAGAGTTTATAACATTTGATTATGAGATTACACTTTTGACGATTAGAAACAGTACAGATACAATTTTTTGCCAACCAATAGGGCATATTCAAAAAGGCGGAGATTATATCTATTCATGGCAACCTATGAAAATGAGTAAAAAAGCTATCAAAAATGCAAAAGAGATAGCTAAAAAAGTAACTGACGGACTTGGTGGAAGAGGTCTATTTGGAGTTGAACTTTTTGTAAAAGGTGATGAGGTATATTTTAGTGAAGTAAGCCCTAGACCTCATGATACTGGAATGGTGACTATGATTACACAAAGTTTAAGCGAATTTGCTCTTCATGTAAGAGCCATCTTAGATTTACCGCTTGAATTTAGATTTTTATCAGCAGGTGCTAGTGCAGCTTTTAAATCAAAAATAGATTCACTAGAGCCAACATTTACATTTCCAGAAGATGCTTTCAAAGCAAATTGCGATATTAGAGTATTTGGCAAACCAGAAAGTCATGAAGGTAGAAGAATGGCTGTTGTTTTAGTAGCTGATGATGAAGATGGCTTGAGTGCTAAGAAAAAAGCTAAAAAGATTGTGAAAAAAATCACTGAACAAAATTAATAAACTCTATTGCAAAATTCGGGTTAATGAAAATAAAATTACAAAATTCAATGTTAGCAAATTCGCTAACATTAGACCTCTCCTAAAACAATAAAAAATAAATATAAAAATAGATAATATTACAAATGGCAAAAACAATAAAAAATAAAAAAGTGAACAAACTCAACAATGAAGAGTTTAAAAGAGTAA
>JACAEZ010000005.1 GCA_013388565.1 Campylobacterales bacterium
AAAGCAGTTGATGGTATTCATGATGTAACTTTAGAGAGTGTTAAAATATCAAATGGTTCTGGGAGTGGGATTGGTGTTTTAGCTGAAATTATAAATAAAAACTCTGATAGAATTGGAGCTACTGCCACATGGAAAGTAGAAAGTACAGGAAATCAATCAATTCAATCTGGTACTATAAGTGACCTTAAAATAAATGGTATTGCTATTGGAACAATTACAGATATTAAAGCTGGAGATTCTGAAGGTAAATTACTAGCTGCTGTTAATAATCTAAAAGACCAAACTGGTGTTGAAGCTAGTATTGACCCAAGAGGTAACTTAGTTCTTAACTCTATTGATGGTAGAGGAATTGTTGTAAGTGCAAGTGCTGGTATAAGTATTGCTGGTATGAGTGGTACAAACAGTGAAAATTATGGAAGACTTACTCTTACAAGAATGGACCCTAGAGATATATTAGTAAGTGGTACAAACTTTACAAATATTGGTTATGCAGCAGCTACAGTAGCTGAAACTACAATCAACTTAAGAACTATAAAAGGTAACTTTTCAGTTGAACAAGCTTGTGCTATGGGGGCTCATGCTATGAGTAATACATTAGTCTTGTCTCAAAATATTGCAGCTAGTGGAATGGGTGCTGGAGTTACTACATTTGTTGGAGCTCAAATGGTTATGGCGATAGCTGATACATCTATGAAAATGCTAGATAAAATTAGAAGTGATTTGGGTTCTGTTCAAAATCAGTTAGTTGCAACAATCAATAATATCTCTGTTACTCAAGTAAATGTAAAATCTGCTGAAAGTAGTATTAGAGATGTTGACTTTGCAAGTGAAAGTGCAAACTTCTCAAAAAATAACATTTTGGCACAATCTGGAAGCTATGCTATGAGTCAAGCAAATGCTGTTCAGCAAAATGTCATGAAACTTCTACAATAGAGTAAGCTAAAAAAGCTTAACTCTATTCTCATGAAGACAATATTAAATTTTAGAAGAGATTTAAGAATAGATGATAATGAGCTATTAAGTCATGAAGGTTTAGCTCTTCTGATATTTATTTTTGATAAAAATATTTTAAACAATTTGGATATTGATGATAGCCGAGTTGGATTTATTTTTGATAATGTTTTAAGATTAAAAGATGAACTAAAAAAGATAAATCTAAATTTGGCTATATTTTTTGGTTATCCAGTTGAAATCATCTCTTATTTAAAAGATTTAGGTTTTGATGTTTTAAAAGCTGGTATTGATTTTGATGATTATGCTAAAAATAGAGATATTGAAATTTCTAAAATTGTTAAATTTACTCCATTAAACAACTCATTTTTAATACATCCATCAACAATTAAAAACAAATCTTTTGAACCATATAAGATATTTACACCATTTTATAAAGAGTTTTTACATAGTTTTAAACTTCCAAATAGAGTAAAAATAGGTTCAATTAAATTGATTGATTTTGATTTTGAACATATTTTAGAGCTTAGTGATGGTTTGATTTTAAAAAAAGAGATAGCTTTATCATCTATTGGGTTTATAAAATCAAATATCTCTAAAAAGTTTTTACAAAAAAGTGCTTTTGAATTATTGCATGAATTTAAGCCAAAAATTAATAACTATAAAGAGAATAGAGATTTTTTAGATATTGAAGCAACTTCAAAAATAGGTATTCATTTAAGATTTGGAACAATATCCATTTTTGAAGTAGTAAGAATATTAGATAAATGGTTTCATGAAGGTTATGATGTAAGTGAATTTTATAGACAACTTATTTGGCGAGAGTTTTTTAATTATATTTTATACCACTATCCACATAGTGAATTTAATAACTTTTTAGATATTGATATAAAATGGCATGACAATATGGAGTTTTTTCATAGATGGTGTGAGGGTGAAACAGGTTATCCTATTATTGATGCTTGTATGAAAGAGCTAAATAAAACTGGCTTTATGCACAATCGTGGACGAATGATAGTTAGCTCATTTTTCACTAAAAATCTATTTTTAGATTGGCGACTTGGTGAGAGATATTTTGCTAAAAAACTTTTAGATTATGAGAGTTCATCAAATGTATTATCATGGCAATGGGCTTCAAGCACAGGCACAGATGCACAACCATACTTTAGGGTTTTTAATCCATACCTTCAAGCACAAAAATTTGACTCTTCATGTAAATATATAAAAAAATATTTACCAACTTTAAAAGATATTGATTGCAAGACTATTTTAACAGAAAATGGACTCTCTAACTCTTTATTTGCAAATTATCCAAAAGCTATTGTGGATTATAAATCTTCAAAAGAGTATGCAATTAATCAATTTAAAAAAGCTAAAAGCTAATTATAATTTGCCGATTCCAGCAAATCTTTTTAAAGGAGAATAGATTGAATTGCGAATTATTAACTATTGGAAGTATAAATTTATGCAATTGGGTGGTTGTTATAGTATTTGTATTCATTGTTATAAAGATATTTGATGCAGTTCCAGTGGATATACAAACAAATAAAAAGAAAAAAATAGAAGATATGCAAAAAAATAGCCAAAGATTAAAAGAGCTAAATGAAAAATCGCTTAGACTCCAACAGATAAATCATGAAGAAAAAGTACATGAACAGCAAACAAAAATGAAAAAAAGAACAGGCAACTGAAAAAGAGATGGCACTTGTACAGTCACTATTAAAAAAGTAAATGCAAAATAACCTAAATTGAGGAAAAAATGACATATAAAGGGCATCTTGTCTCTTCACTAATGATTGGATTTATCCCATTAGTTATAGAAAAAAGTTTTCATACACATACAGAGTTTTTAACATATTTGGAATATTACTTAGCTGGGGTTATTTTTGGTTCAATATTTCCAGATATTGATGAACCAAATAGTTATGTAGGCAGAAAAGCTCTCATTATTTCAAATATTATCAAAGCTATATTTGGACATCGTGGAGTAACTCACTACTTAATAATTCCAATAATTATATTAATTTGTGCTATTTTATTTCTAAAAAATAGGCAACTTTTTTTTATATCTGTTGGTTTTAGTATAGGTTATATTGGTCATATATTAGCAGATATGCTAACAAAAGGTGGTATTTATAATGTATATTTTCCATTTAAAAGTGATAAAAGCTATAGATTGTTACCAAAAAGTTTAACATTTTATACAGGCTCTTTTACAGAATATATTGTAGTTTTTTTCTTTTTTTTAATATTATCAACTGAACTATATTTTACACTATCTCAAAATTCTATACAAAATTTATTAATACTGTTTTCATGAGAGTAGCTAAATTTATATCCATGTTTTTTGAATACATGATATGAAATATAAAGTCCAAATCCAAGCCCACGAGACTCTTTTGATTTAATAGATTTTAGTGCAAAGGCTTCAGCATACTTTTCTAAAGGATATATTAAAGCTTTACCACTATTTTCAATAATTAGCTTTTTATCTTCATTTTTGATTTGTACTTTTGAATTTGTGCTATATCTTAGAGCATTTTCTATTAAATTTTTTATAGCTATCGAAAAAAGATTAAAATCTGCAACTATATTTAATGGCTTAATTGATATTTCTATCTCCCCTAAATCCTCTAAAATCAAATCTTTTGCACTATCAACTATATCTTGTAAATTATACTCTTTTAAATTTAGCTCCAAATTGTTTGGATTAGA
>JACAEZ010000080.1 GCA_013388565.1 Campylobacterales bacterium
AATTAAAACTTTCAGACACAACTCAAATTAATGTAAAATCCAAAATAGCTTGGGCTATAAGAAAAACAGATAAAAGTGATATTCCACAAAAGTTAGAAATTATCTCAAAAAATTCAACTTTAGAATTTTATTTAACTAAAAAAAATCGATTAACTTTTGAAGATTTAAAAATCAAGTTAAATGAATTTTATCAAAAAGCAGATAATCAACAATTTTTAAATTATTCAAAAGAGATAAAAAAAGATAATCAGTTTTTATTAAGAGTTGGTAGATATTGTGGTCAAAAATTTATGGTTTTCGAGCCAAATAAATTTAATCCAAAAACAAAAACAGTTTTTAGAAAAAGTGAAAAAGATAATAAAAGTGAGTCGCCTTTCGGTTGGCTTTTATGCGAAATAATAGAGTGAATATGATGAAACTAGTATTAAATACAAAATTAGCTATTACCACTTTTTCGTACATAACTAATAGCAAATTGAAATTATGATATAAATATATTCAATTTTTTATAGATAAGTTATAACCTCTTGGCTACTTAATCTATGTTGTGTTGGTTGATTGTTTACTCTATATCCAAATGTGATGATGACTGCAACTTCAAATATGTTTGTATCAATATTTAAAATCTCTTCAACTTTCTCTTTTTCAAAACCCTCTATTGGGCAAGAGTCTATATTTAAAAAAGCTGCAACACTCATCATGTTTGCTAAAGCTATGTAGCACTGTTTCATACACCAATTTATATCTTTAGTTGATATATAATTGCTATATTTTGTCATGTAGGCATCAAACATCTCTTTTGAGAGTTCTTTTCTTGCAAATGAGTTTTTTACATATTCGCTAGTTGCATCAAGCGGAATTTTTTTTGCCAAAATAATAACTAAATCGCTACAAGTTGTTATTTGAACTTGGTTCCAACAAACTGGTTGTAACATCTGTTTTAATTCACTGTTTTGAATAACTAAAAATTTCCAAGGCTCCATGCCAAAAGAGCTAGGAGATAGCCTTCCAGCTTCTAATATAGTTTGCATATCGCATTTTGAGATTTTTTTATCTTTATCAAACAATTTACATGCATGTCTAAATTTGAAAGCTTTCATGATTATATGTCTTTTATCCATTTTGCTATCTCCTAAAATTTATTGGTTATTTATTGCCCATTCTTTTTCTTAAATTTGGGTCAAGATATTTTTTTCTAATTCTGATATTAATTGGAGTAATCTCAACAATTTCATCATCTTCTATCCATTCAAGTGCTTTTTCAAGATTTAACTCTCTAGGTGGTACTAATCTAATAGCTTCGTCAGCTCCACTACTTCTAACATTTGATTGAGCTTTTCCTTTAATAGGATTTACATCTAAATCGTTACTTCTGCTATGTTCGCCAATTACCATACCAATATAAACTTTGTCTTGAGGTTTTATAAATAAAGCACCTCTATCTTGTAGGTTAAATAGTGAATAAGCTAAGGCAACACCATTTTCCATAGAGATTAATGCTCCATTCATTCTGCTTTCAACTATGCCAATATAAGCACGATACTCTAAAAATGAGTGGTTTAGTACACCTTCACCTTTTGTATCTGATAAAAACTCTGTTCTATATCCGATAAGTCCTCTTGCTGGAATTTCAAACTCTATTCTATTACTTCCATGACCCATTGGAGTTAGGTTTGTCATCTCTGCTTTTCTTTTACCAAGCTTTTCTATAACAGCACCGCTTGACTCTTCTGGTACATCTACAACTAAATGTTCATAAGGTTCAAGTTTTACACCATCTTCTTCTTTTATGATAACTTCTGGTCTTGAGATACTAAACTCAAACCCTTCTCTTCTCATGTTTTCTGCCAAAATAGTAATTTGAAGCTCACCTCTACCTGAAACTTTAAATTTACCCTCTCCAACAATCTCCATTCTCATGGCGATGTTTGTTTCCATCTCTTTTTCAAGTCTCTCTCTGATTTTGTTTGAAGTTATATGTTTTCCTTCTGTTCCTGCGAGTGGAGAGTCATTTACAGCGATAACAACAGATAAAGTAGGCTCTTCTATGTGAAGTGGGTCAAGTGGCATAGGGTTATTTGGGCAAACTATACTATCACCAACATCAATCGTTTCAAATCCAGCAATTGCAACAATGTCGCCACATTCAGCATCATTTATATCAATTCTTTGAAGACCTTTAAAACCGATTAATTTTGTAACCCTTCCTGTTAATTTTTCACCATCTGCTTTAGCCAATAAAACATTTTGACCTTTAGAGATTTTGCCATTAAACATTCTAGCAATACCAATTCTACCAACATAATTGTCATAATCAAGTGTAAATACTTGAAGTTGAAGAGGATTGTCTATTGAACCAGAAGGTTTGTGTACATGTTCTATTATCGCATCAAATAAAGGTGTAAGATTTACATTCTCATCACTTAACTCTTTTTTTGCATAACCTTCTCTAGCCGCTGCATACAAAATAGGGAAGTCAAGCTGATGTTCGTTTGCACCCATTGCAACGAAAAGGTCAAAAACTTCATTGACAACTCTATCAGGTTCAGCTGCAGGTTTATCTATTTTATTTACTACTAAAATTGGTTTCAATCCTAAAGATAGAGCTTTTTTAACAACAAATTTTGTTTGTGGCATAACACCTTCTTGTGCATCAACAAGTAACAAAACACTATCAACCATTTTCAAAACCCTCTCAACTTCGCCACCGAAGTCAGCATGTCCTGGGGTATCTATAATATTTATTTTATAATTTTTATACTCAATAGCTGTATTTTTTGATAAGATTGTAATACCTCTCTCTTTTTCCAAAGCATTTGAATCCATCATTCTCTCTTCTACATTTTCATGAGAAGCAAAAGTACCAGATTGTTTTAATAACTCATCTACAAGTGTTGTTTTTCCATGGTCAACATGGGCTATAACTGCAATATTTCTAATGTCCAAGCATATTCTCCTATTTATTTTATGTCCGATTATACAAAAAAAGCTCTTAAAAAAGCCAAAATGATATTGGTACAATTTTTGCTTGGACAGTTTTATATAACTGCAAGGAAATGCCATGCAATCAGCTCTACTTAAAAATTTAGTAACTTCAAAAGATACAAATAATTTAGAATCTCAACTAGCTTCAAAATTTCAAAGTGAAAATATATTTAAAGGTGCTGGTTTTGATTTTAATATTTTATTTAACTCTCTATTATCAAATGTGACAACAGATAAATCAGAACAGATTGATTTTTCAATAATTTACCAAATCAAAAAATTGCAAAACTAAATTTAGAAAAAAGTTCGACTGAAGCTAAACAAAAATTATCAAATATATTGAAAGAACAGAGTGTTTTAAATGAGTTTAAAGGTGTAAAGAGTATGGATGATTTGTTAAATTTATCTAAAAAATATGATTTAAACTTAAAAAATTTGACATTTGAGATTATAAATCCAAAAACCCAAAAAGTTGAAAAAAGTATCTCTTTTGAACAGCTTATAGATGATACAAAAGATACTAAAGATGTGAATGTTGCAAAAAGAGAGATTTCTATACTGGAAGTTGATAAGTTTCAATCTAAAATGAAAGAACAATCACAAATTTTTGAAAGTATAAAACCAAAAGAGGCTACAAAATCTGTACAAATTGAAGATTTGATAAATCTTTCAAAAGAAACAAAATCAAAAAAAGATTTAACAGATAAAGAGAGTGCAACAAATTTAGATAAAACTACTGTAAAAGAGAATACAAAAGTCAATTTTAATGAAAATATAGAATCTAAAAATGAAAAATCGCAAATAATTGAAAAAAATTTAAAAGATATTAATCAACTAGAAATAAAAGATACTAAAAATACCCAAACTAAAAATGATGAAAAAATAGAAAATAAAAAAGATATTTCTAAAGATACAAAGCAAAATAAAATAGAAAATTTGCAAACAACTGAAGTAAAAAATGAAAATATTGAAAAGAGTGTAAAACAAGAAAAGAGTGAAGATAAGAAAGTAGTAATAGAACAAGTTGAAGTAAAATCAAAAGAGAATAAAAAAATAGAGAATAAAAAAAGTGAAGTAAAAGAAAATTTAACTACAAAAAGTGACCAAAAAATTGAAGTAAAAAATGAAAATATTGAAAATAGTGTAAAACAAGAAAAGAGTGAAGATAAGAAAGTAGCAATAGAACAAGTTGAAGTAAAATCAAAAGAGAGTAATACACATTCAAAAATAAATAT
>JACAEZ010000092.1 GCA_013388565.1 Campylobacterales bacterium
ATCAGAGTTTTTATTTATAATTTCAGCTAAAACACCAATCCCACTCCCAGAACCATTTGATATTTTAACACTCTCTAAAGTTACATCATGAATACCATCAACTGCTTTAAATGTTAAAGACACAGCCGAAACTGCACCAGTAATTCTTTGCCCTGTCTCTATTCTAGCATGTCCAATTTTATCTGAACTTGTAGGCCCAATATTTACTTTTACTGTTTGATTTGAATATGCACCAACTTGGAACTGTTTACCTGTATATTGACCTGAAAGTAGTGCTTGACCATTATATGATGTAGTTGAAGCAATATTATCAAGCTCTTCCAAAAGTCTTGTAACATCTGCTTGAAGTGCTTTTCTTGTATCTGTTGTTTGCCCATCTTGTGCAGCTTGAGTCGCTTTTACTTTAATTGTTTCTATAATTTTTACTTGTTCATCCATCGCTTTATCAGCAATTTGCACAATCCCAATTGCATCATTTGCATTTAAAATAGCCTGCCCCAACGAACTTGCTTGATTTCTAAGACTATCCGCGATAGCCATACCAGAAGCATCATCTGCTGCTTTATTTATTCTCAAACCAGAACTAAGTTTCTCTAACGAGTTAGCCAAACTTCTGTTGTTCATTATACTCGATGTGTGTGCATTCATTGCACTAACATTTGTATTTATTCTAAAACTCATCTTAAACTCCTTTTAAGAACTTTTTACTAGATACATCCTTGTATCTAGTAAGTAAATCGTCATAAAAAAAATAAACTTTAAATTTTTATGTTAGAATTTCACAAAATTTATAAATGACAATTTAACGAGGATTAAAAATTGAAAAATTTAGTAGTAGTGGAGTCTCCAGCAAAAGCTAAAACTATAAAAAGTTTTTTAGGTAAAGAGTATGAAGTAGTGGCTTCTAAAGGGCATATTAGAGATTTGCCAAAGAGTACATTTGGGATAAAAATCGAAAATGGTGAATTTATTCCAGAGTATAAAATCGAAAAAGACCACAGTGAACTTGTAAAAGAGTTAAAGCGACTCTCAAAAGAGTGCAATACAATATATATCGCAACGGACGAAGATAGAGAGGGTGAGGCTATTGGTTTTCATATAGCTGAAGCCATTGGCAAAGACCCAAAAAAGTTGCCTCGAATAGTCTTTCATGAAATAACTAAAAAAGCAATCCTTCACTCACTAGAAAATCCACGAAATATAGATATAGATAAAGTAAATGCCCAACAAACAAGAAGACTTCTTGATAGAATTGTTGGATATAAATTAAGCCCACTTTTATCATCTAAAATTCAAAGAGGGCTTAGTGCAGGTAGAGTGCAAAGCTCATCTTTAAAGATAGTCGTTGATAGAGAAAAAGAGATAAGAGCATTTATAGCTGAAGAGTATCATGTAATCAATGCGATATTTAACAAACAAATTTAGTCTGTTTTAGTCGAATATGAAGATAAAAAAATCGATAAAATGGATATAAAAACAACCACTCAAGCGGAAGATATTATAAAAAACATCAAAGATTTAGAGTATATTGTAGAGAGTATTGAAAATAAAAACCGAAAAACTTCAACTCCTCCTCCGTTTATGACCTCCACACTTCAACAAACAGCTTCTAGCCAATTAGGTTTTAGTCCCAAAAGAACTATGCAAATAGCTCAAAAACTATACGAAGGGGTTAGCACAGACCAAGGCATCATGGGGGTTATTACATACATGAGGACTGATAGCTTAAATCTAGCTACGGAGGCGGTTGATAGTGCTAGAGAGTTTATAGAAAAGAGCTTTGGCAAAAAGTATCTCCCAAAATCTGCAAAAAACTACTCTACAAAATCAAAATCGGCACAAGAGGCTCATGAGGCTATAAGACCTACAAGAGTTGATTTCACTCCAGCCTTGGCTTCAAAATATATAAAAGATGAAGAGTTAAAACTTTATACACTAATTTATAATCGATTTATCGCCTCTCAAATGGAAGATGCGATTTTTGAGTTGCAAAATATAATATTTTCTTCAAGCAAAGCAAAATTTAAAGCAAATGGCAAAAAGTTGTTTTTTGATGGATTTTATAAACTCTTAGGAAGTGATGATAAAGATAAACTGTTGCCACATGTTGAGGTAAATTCAAAAGCTCTCTTGTCAGATATTACCGATACAAAAAGTTTCACAGAGCCACCATCAAGATATTCAGAGGCTAGTTTGATTAAAAAGCTTGAGTCTTTGGGTATTGGCAGACCATCGACTTATGCACCGACAATTTCGATACTTCAAACAAGAGAGTATATTTCGATAGATAAAAAACAAATCGTTCCAACAGAGATTGCTTTTAAAGTGATTGAACTTTTAGAAGAAAATTTTGATGAGATTGTAAATAGCGATTTTACTGCTAAGATGGAAGAGGAGTTAGATGAGATTAGCGAAAATAAAAAAGATTGGCAACATGTTTTAAAAGAGTTTTATGAGCCATTCATGAAGAAAATCGAAAGTGGAAAAAGTAACATAAAAAGCCAAAAAGTTGTCATTCCAACTGGTGAATTTTGTCCAAAATGTGGGTTAGAGCTTGTTAAAAGAGGTGGTAGATTTGGCGAATTTATCGCTTGTAGCGGTTATCCAAAATGCAAATATACAAAACCAACTGAAAATAGTGAAAGTACAAAAAGTGAAATTGTAAAAAGTGATGTCAAATGCGATAAATGCGGAGCGGAGATGATTGTCAAAGGTGGCAAAAGAGGTGAATTTTTGGCTTGTTCAAACTATCCTGATTGTAAAAACACAAAACCACTCAAAGAACCAAAAAGTTTAGAGGTAAAATGTCCTGAATGTGGCGGAAATATTTTACAACGAAGCTCTAAAAGAGGTGCATTTTTTGGCTGTTCAAATTATCCTGATTGTAACTTTATCACAAAATTTGAACCAGTAAATGAGCCCAAATGCCCTGAATGTGGTTACATGATGGCTAAAAAAACATATAGAGGCAAAAATGTATTTGAATGTATAAAATGCAAAACAAGAGTTGATAATCATGAGTCAAACAGTTAAAATAGGGGTCATCTCCGATTTGCATAAAAAACATGGCAGAACAAAAAAGGTTTGCGAACTACTGCTAGAAAATGGGTGTGAATACTTTATTTGTGCTGGAGATGTTGTTTTAAAAGAGAATTTAGATGTTTTAAAAGAGACAAAAAAGCCCTATGTTTGTGTGTTTGGCAATAACGATTATGAACTGTTTGGAATTGATGGATACAATATTTTTAAAGAGCCACACTATTTTAAGATACGACAGACAAAATTTAAGCTAATGCACCACCCATTTTATATGTCCGCTGATAGTGATGTGATTGTTTTTGGTCACACTCACTATTTTGAGGTTGATTTTAAAAGCGGTGTTTTATTTTTAAACCCAGGGGAGGTGTGTGCTAGAAATAAAGATTTAAGCGAATGTGTAATGCTTGAAATTGAAAGTGATAAATATAAAGTTACATATTTTAGTAGAACAATAAAAACTACAAAGTGGAATGAAAAAAGTATAGAGTTTTTAAAACATATACACCGATAATAAATTATTATTTAAAGTATCTGTTCTATCACTTCATCGACAGTTTTTGAGCCATCTACTATTTTTGTGGCTACACTTTTATAAAGTGCTACTCTATGTTCATAAAGTTCTCTTGCTTTTGAATTGTCTTTAAATAGGGGTCGTTTGTCTATTTCAGCACCTGAAAGTCTTTTTACAATCTGTTCAAAGTCAACATCTAAATATATGACATCACCTATTTCAGATAGTTTTATATATTTTTCAACATATATAAAACCTCCGCCACATGAAATTACACTGCTTTTTACACTACTTTTAAGCCAATTTGCACATTCTAATTCGAGGTTTCTAAAGTGATTTTCTCCATAAAGTTCAAAAATATTTTTAATATATTTATTTTCACTGCTCTCTATTAAATTATCAGTATCTAAAAAATATTTTCCAACTCTTTTGCTTAAAGCTCTTCCAACAGTACTTTTACCACATCCCATGAAACCTATTAGTAAAATATTTTTATTCAACATTTATTTTATATCCATAATCTGTTTTTGAAATTTTATATCTATATTGTCCATCTAACTCTATGACAAATCTATAAAAATCTGTATGATTTCCTATGATAACCTCTTTAAATGGTAAAAACTGTAATTTATAACTTTTGCTATTAAATTGAGTATTTTTTTGAAAATCACATACTATTTTCATGGGGTCAGTTAGTGCAAATTCTCTTAAAAGGGTATCTTTTGTAAAAATTTCAAAAGAGTTTTTTTCTATAGAAAAAGCTAAAGAGTCATTTACTTTTATATATTTTTCAGTAGATTTTTTGTTCTCTTCTTTTATCTCATCTTTATTTTCTACATCTTGAGATATAAGTATTGGAAAATGCCAATCTATATCTTTATCTAGTTTTAAGATTTTTCTATCAATAGAACCATCTAAATTTTGATATTCGATAACAAAAGATTTGATTTTTCTAGCACTATTTGGTAGGTTTATAGACTCTTTAGATAAAAAGTCTTTCTTAGGTACTTCATTTGTAGTAACACCATTTTTTTTTGAATCCATGATAAATTCAAATGGGTTTTCTCTAGCATAAATGAGTAGCAAAAAAATATACAGTAAAAAAAATATTTTCAAATTAAGGCTCCAATTGTTTAAGCTCAAAATACTCTTTTTGAAGTTTTGCATTCTCTTCTTTATATTTTGCTATCTCATTTAATAACTGTTCATGTTCATAATCTAAATTTAAAAGAACCTCTACAGAGTTTGTTCCAAAAAGTAAATTCCCAACATATACACCAAGCGATAATACTAACATGAATAAAAATAGTATTTTTAGCAAAAAAGGTGTAATTGCTACACCCTTTTTACTATCTTGTTCGCCTAAATCTTTTAATAACTCTTCCATGAATACAATGATATTATTTAAATAAATCTTTACCTAAATATTCACAAATTTGAAGCTCTCTTTGAATTTCAAGAAGTCTGTTATATTTTGCTGTTCTTTCACCTCTAGCAGTTGAACCAGTTTTTATCTCACCTGTATTTAATGCCACTGCAAAATCAGCTATAAAGCTATCTTCGCTTTCACCACTTCTATGGCTCATGATACATTTATACCCATTTCTTTGAGCAAGTCTTACAGTTTGCATAGTTTCACTCACAGAACCTATTTGGTTTGGTTTGATTAATATCGCATTACCGACACCTTGTTTAATCCCTTCAGCCAAAATAGAAGCATTTGTAACAAATAAATCATCCCCAACCAATTGAACTTTATCACCCAATTTTTCAGTTAACAGTTTCCAACCAGCCCAATCATCTTCACTCAAACCATCTTCGATAGATACGATTGGATATTTTGAACATAAACTTACATAATATTCAACCATCTCTTCACTTGTCAAAGTTCTATTTTCAGACTCTAATTTATATTTTCCATCTTCAGTGTAAAGCTCACTACTTGCAACATCTAAAGCGATTGCTACTTGCTCACCAGCTTTATAACCAGCTTTTTCGATTGCTTGAATGATTACTTGAATTGGCTCTTCATTATTTTTAAGATTTGGAGCAAAACCACCCTCATCACCAAGAGCAGTTGTTTCACCCATATCACCGATGATTTTTTTCAAAACATGATAGATTTCAGCACTAGCTCGCAAAGCTTCATCAAATGTTTCAAATCCAACAGGCATAATCATGTACTCTTGAAAATTAACACTATTATTTGCATGAGCTCCACCGTTTATAATGTTTAACATTGGTACTGGAATAGTCAAAGCATTTGCTCCACCTAAATATCTATAAAGTGGCATTCTAAGGCTTTTTGCAGCAGCTCTTGCAACTGCCATAGATACACCTAAAACAGCATTTGCACCTAAATTTGAGTAGTTGTTTGTACCATCAAGCTCTTTCATGATAGCATCGATTTCTGCTTGATTGTATGGGCTAAGTCCTACAATTTCATCAGCTATATTTACATTTATATTTTCACAAGCTTTTAAAACACCTTTACCGCCATATCTTTCATCTTTGTCTCTAAGTTCAAGAGCCTCTTTTTTACCAGTACTAGCACCACTTGGAACAATCGCACTCTCTTTTGTACCGTCACTCAAAGTAACAGTAGCTCTAACAGTAGGATTACCTCTACTATCCATAACCTCATCAGCATAAACATTATCAATATAAACCATGAAAACCCCTTTTCTTTAAATTTAAATATTTTATCAAAATTATATTATCAAATTATCTCTAAAATTTTTATTCACTTAACATAGAATAGTCATCTAAAGGTGTATCTTCATCAATACCAAATAGTGTTTCATTAACACCTAAAGCATCTTTTACATCTTTTTGTATAGCATTGAAAATTTCTACATTATCTTTTAAAAATGTTTTAGAGTTCTCTTTACCTTGACCCAATTTTTGGTCTTTGTAGCTAAACCATGCACCACTTTTATCAATAATATCAAGTTTTACACCATAATCAATTAATTCACCCTCTTTTGATATACCCTCACCATACATGATGTCAAATTCTGCTTGTCTAAATGGAGGAGCTACTTTATTTTTTACAACTTTAACTTTTGTTCTATTACCTATTAATGTTTCACCCTGTTTTAAAGAGGCTATTTTTCTAACATCAAGTCTAACTGAAGCATAAAATTTCAAAGCATTTCCACCTGTTGTAGTCTCTGGACTACCGTATCCCATCATACCTATTTTCATTCTTATTTGGTTTATAAATATGATAGTTGTATTCATTTTATGCACGATACCAGTAAGTTTTCTTAAAGCATGACTCATAAGTCTTGCTTGAAGTCCTACATGTTGGTCACCCATATCACCATCGATTTCAGCTTTTGGAGTAAGAGCTGCAACAGAATCTATAACAATCAAATCAACAGCACCACTTCTAGCCACTGTCTCAACAATCTCTAAAGCTTGTTCGCCATAATCTGGTTGAGATACTAACAAATTTTCTATATCAACACCCAATTTTTTTGCATATCCAACATCAAGTGCATGTTCAGCATCAATAAAAGCACAAATACCACCACTTTTTTGACATTCTGCGACTATTTGAAGAGCTATTGTAGTTTTACCAGAACTCTCTGGTCCAAAAACCTCTATCATTCTACCTTTTGGAACACCACCAATTCCTAAAGCCATATCTAAGCCAATTGAACCTGTACTTATAGAATCTATTGGCTCCACCTCTTTATCTCCAAGTCTAACTAATGTCCCTTTTCCAAAGGATTTATCTAGCTGTTTAAGTGCTAATTCAATCGCTTTTTGTTTTTTATCATCAAGTGCCATTAATTGCCTTATTAAAAAATTTATCCAAAATTATACCTTTTTTCGATAAAATCTACCTATAAAAATTAAAAAATTAAAGAGTTATATGAAAAGAGTATCTATTGCACATTCGCCAGATGCGGATGATATATTTATGTACTATGCTATTAAATTTGGGTGGGTTGATACTAAATCAAAATTTGAAAATATCGCACTTGACATTGAAACATTAAATCAATCTGCACTAAATAATATTTATGATATTAGTGCAATTAGCTTTGCACTTTATCCACATATTTTTGATGAGTATGCCCTTTTAAGAACTGGAGTTAGTTTTGGATATGGCTATGGTCCAAAACTTGTAAAGAGAAAAGATAAAAAATTAAAGAAAAATTTCAAAGTAGCACTTAGTGGAAAATATACTACAAATGCTTTTATATTTAAACTTTTTTACCCTGAAGCAAGAATTTATTATATGAACTTTTTAGATATTGAAAATGCTGTATTGAGTGGTGAAGTTGATGCTGGTGTATTAATTCATGAAAGCATTTTAAATTATAGCAGTGAGCTTGAAGTAGAGGCTGAAATTTGGGATTTATGGTGTGAACTAAACAGACAAAATTTACCATTGCCACTTGGCGGAATGGCTATTAGAAGGTCCATTCCACTGCTTGATGCGATATATCATGAAGAGAGTTTAATAAAAGCTGTTGATATTGCAAATAAGCACAAAAAAGTGTTATCTAATATGTTAATTGAGAGAAATTTAGTTAGGGTAGATGCAGTAGAATTGGATAAATATCTAAACATGTATGCAAATGAAGAGTCTATATCACTAAATGAAACCCAAATAAAAGCAATAGATTTATTATTTAAAATAGGCTATGAAAAATCAATCTTCGACAAAGAGATAAAAGTTGAAGAGTCATTAATCGATTTAAACTATAAAAATTTAAGATTTAGCTAATTCTATGGAAGCAAAATTAATAGCACTTGGTGTTGAGACATTCAAAATCGCTCTTTATTTATCACTTCCTGTACTGTTAGCTGGACTTATCGCTGGACTTGCTATCTCCATATTTCAAGCAACTACACAAATTAATGAGATGACTTTAAGTTTTATTCCAAAGATTATTTTAGTAGTTGTTGTCATGATTTTAACAATGCCATGGATGATGAATACAATGATGGACTACACAAAAAAAATAATAAACATGATTCCAGAGTTTTTGTTTTGATAAAGCAAATTGATTTTTCAAAATACTCAAGTTTGAAAATAGGAACTACTTTAGATGTTTTAATTATTAATGAGATTGATAAATATGAAAATTATCAAATAATTGGCAAAGCAAATAATCTATTAATTTCAAATACTCCAAAAAAACCATTAGCTATATTAAGTAAAAATTTTGATTACATAAAAATAGAAGACAATTTTTTAAAAATAGGTGGAGCAACACCCACTGGAAAAATATTTAATTTTTGCAAAGCAAACAATATAAAAAATTTTGAATTTGTTGGCAAACTACCAGGGTGTTTGGGTGGCATGATAAAAATGAATGCTGGAATGAAATCTTACGAAATATTCAATAATCTTGTATCAATTAAAACATATCAAAATGAGATTGAAAAAGAGAATATAGATTATGGTTATAGATATTGCAATATAGATGAAATTATTTATGAAGCTACTTTTAATATAGAGTTTGGGTTTGATTATCAACTATTGGATGAACTTGAAAAAATGAGACTAAACCAACCAAAAGGACATAGTGCTGGAAGTTGTTTCAAAAATCCACCGAACAATTTTGCTGGAAGATTGTTAGAAAATGTTGGCTTGAAAGGGTATAAAATAAACGGTATAGGTTTTAGCGATATTCATGCAAACTTTTTGATAAATTATGAAAATGCTACTTTTGAAGATGCTATATCTATGATAGATTTGGCTAAAAATAGAGTGTTTGAAGAATTTGGTGTGAAACTTCAAGCAGAAATTCAGATTTTTTAAAAATTTGGGATTATGAGAGTATAATCTATTTTAAAAGATGATTTAAGGGAGTGTATTAACTTTTATAATCATAAAAAATTTCATGAGAGTTTGGACTATAAAAAACCTATGGAGGCATATTTTAACAGTATGAAAATGAATGAACAAAACAAGCTTTCACAGTTTAGTCTTATCAAAATAACACTCATCCTCTTCCAAAACTCTCTTAAAATCGCTTAAACCGTATGGTAGTTTTGTCATGACAGACTCCTTTTATACCATCTCTAATGTGAGATGATATAGCTTAACTTAACTTGATTTTAGTTTTTACTCTCTCTATTCTTTGGCTCTCTTGTTCTTTGTACATAAAGGCACACATTTTGGATAGTTCTCTAATTTTTAGTATAAAATCTTGTCTTTGAGCGACAGATATTGCTTTTCTTGCATCTAGTGTATTAAAAACATGACTTGCAAAAATCACAAAATCATAAGCAGGAAGTGGGAGGTTGTTATCTATTGCATTTTTTGCCTCACCTCTAGCTTCATCAAACCACTTAAAAAGTAACTTTGTATCGGCCACTTCAAAATTATATTTGCTAAATTGGTATTCACTCTCTTTATGCACATCGGCATAAGTGGTTATATCATCTTCATATCTATTCCAAACAATATCAAACACACTATCAACACCTTGCAATGCCATAGCAAGTCTTTCAGTACCATATGTTATCTCAACTGCAACAGGGTCACAAACAACACCGCCAACTTGTTGAAAATATGTAAATTGAGTAACCTCCATACCATCAAGCC
>JACAEZ010000076.1 GCA_013388565.1 Campylobacterales bacterium
CCAAAACAATATGTTGAAAAGTTTGTCAAATGTGACAACATACTATTTGAATTAAAAAAAATATCTGCCTCTTTATAGCTTATAGATATTTCATTAATTGAGTAAATAATCGCTAAAATATTTATTAAAAATATTGTTAAAAATTGCCATAGTTTCATGAGATTATAAATTTTTCAAAAAAATTTTATTAATCATACTACTCCACTCATCAAAATAGCTATTTATATTTATAACATTAATTATATCTGAAAATGTAATATCATCAATTTTATAGTTAGATAACACACTTTTTATAATTTCATGTATATCATCTTTATTAGCCAATGATGATAAATTACCACTATTTAATTGAGATAGATGAAACTTTTCTATATCACTAAAAGCAATTTCATCAGGTAAAATATTTCTTGGCAACCTATTATCTTCTAAATTAGCTCTTCTATTATCTATCCATTTTATAATTTCACCTTTTTTTTCATTAAAGAAATTTTTTTTACTATCTATAATACGATTTATTTCACTATCTAAATATCTTTTTATATCATCTTTATTGCACTCTATCTGTTTTGATTTGATAAAATCAAAAAGCAAATTTGTAAATTTTGCTAAATCAGTAAGTAATACAGCTTCTAATGTATAAAAATTCCAAATGTAAACTGGAATTTCTAACTTTTTAGACAACTCTTTTTCTAAATTTAATGCTTGTTTATCTGTAAAATAATCTCTATCAAATATTAAAGCAGATTTTTCCCACAAAGTTTTTTTATTTTTTATACATGAAAACAACTCTTTATATGACAAAATATGTTTAAATATATTATCAATACCTTCAAAACTCCAATACATGATGTTATATTGTTTATCATAATACTTTTTATTTATAATCATATCAATATATAAAGGGTCTGTTTTACCCTCTACAAATAGTAATCTATCTGCTTCCAAAGCATTAATAAAATCAAGTGCAGATTCACTCCCTAAAGATTGTAAAATTTTAATTTGTTTTGTAGGTTGTAAACCTTTTTCAATACTCTCATTGTTGTTAAAAATTATTGGAAAATACTCTTTTTCTGTATTACTCTCTAAATGAAAAATAAATTCAGGTTTAGAACTCCTTATTAAACTTTCATTATGTGTAGTTAAAAATATTTGTGTATTTGGTGTATGTTCTATTAAAACTTTTATTAATCTTTTTTGAATATCTCTATGTATATGAGAATCAGGTTCATCAAGCAAAACAATATTTAAATCCTTTTTTTCATCAAAAATAGATAACAATATCTCTATAATTTGCAAAGTCCCACTACCAACTAAAGAGAGATTTTTAGATATATCTTTTGAATTAAGTTGTATATTATAATCAAGTTTTATATCTCGCTTTTTATCCGCACTTGTATTGAGTTTAATTTCACTGCCTAAAATAAAAGATATTACTTTTTCAAATTCTAAAAACACATCATCTGACAAATTATATAATCTATTTCTTATAACCTTAATAGATTCTCTTTTTGCAATATTGTCTTTTATTACAGGTTCTGTTTTAAACTCTTCATTTAATAAAATATTTGAAATAGGAGATGCAAATATTGTATTTATTGGCAATGGAAACTTTTCAAACAGTTCATTAAATTTGTTATATGTAAAATTATCATCTTCTATCAGTTTAATTTCATAATTTGAACCACTCGATTTTGATATTTGAAAAGAAATATCAATATAAGACTCTCCTTTCTTTATAGTAGCTTTAAGTATTATCTTATTCAATATATCAAGATTATAAAATATATCTTCATAATTAGGACTTCTCACACTTACAATATCATTATAATCAAAATAGTTTATTTTATTTCCAAGTCTATATTGACCTTTTACTATTCCAAGCTTTTCATCAGCTCTTTGTACAGGCTTAATAAGCTTACAAAAACATTCATTCCATAAAGCTATTGCTTCTAAAACAGTTGTCTTTCCACTATTATTAACTCCTGTTAAAATATTAATTTTCTCATTAAAATTAAACTTAACACTACTAAATGTTTTAAAATTTTTAATTTCAAGCTTTTCAATTTTACAATAATCCATAAATGTAATCCTTATAATTATTATTTTATATCAATTCAAACTCTTTGCTGATGTCTTTTATCAGTTTTGAAAATGGTTGCTTTGATAGGTCTTCATTTTCATCTATTAGATTAAAAATATCTTTTTTGATTTGTTGATATGGAATGCCCACACCAAATTCATCTCTACACTATTTTAAATTTTGAAAATTTTTAAATTCATGATAAATATTTTCCAACTTTTCAAAATCTTTATCATGTGAGACTATCTCTAATCTATAAAATTTTGCACAAATGAAGTGTATAAAATCTATCGCTTCACATTTACCTTTTAGATTTATTCCTTTTGATTTTGCAAATCTTGAAAAGTTTATAGCTTCATCATAAATATTTTGGTTAATATCTAATTTTTCAAAAACTTCCAAAGTCTCTTTTGCTTTTCTAAATATTTTTGAATTCTGAATTTCAATAGTTCTCAAACTCTCTGTATAAACCAATCTATTTATATAAATTTCATTCTCTTCATTTTTCGCTATATTGGATAATATCTCCACTGCGTCATATTTTTTATTTAAAAAATCTATAATAATATTTGTGTCTATAAAATATTTCATAGATTTTCTTCTTTTAATGTTTTTGCTAAATCCAAAAGCATATTTTTTGCTTTTTTCTGTTTTTCTTTATTTGGATTATCAATTTTTTCACTATTTAAATCCACACCAAAAAACTCTCTAACAATGTCATTTAAAAAGTAGTTTTCTATATTTTGGATTTTTTTTGCTTTTACAAAACTATCATCTTTGTATAGTTCATAACCCTCACCATCTTTTAATCCAGCTAAAACTAAAGGTGAGTGAGTAGAGATATAAAATGTAGTATTTGGAAAAGACTCTTTTAGTACTTTTAATATTTTTGTCTGCCAACTAATATGCAAATGTGGCTCAATTTCATCAATAAATACAACTCCATCAACTAAACTTAAATCATTATCATTACTCCAGCCACCATATCCAGCTACTATCTCTTGAAAAATTTTTATTATAGATACAAAGCCTGTTGAAAGTTTATCAAGTGGAATACTATTTAATAAAAGTTGTCCTTCATGATATAAAATATTTAAAATTGTATCACCATTATCTTTTTGTGTTACAAGTTTAAAACTTGGTTCTAATTTCTCCATTAATTTTAAAACTGTTACAACTTCATTAGTTTTATTTTGTTGTTTAGTAACAAAATTTGGATTTATAATAACTCTTGAAACAAACCAATTAGCAATCTCTTCACTCTCTAATCCATCATTATTTATATATTTCATAGTTCTTGTAATTGACTCTACAAATCTATCTTGAACATTTCCCAAAATTTTTATATTTTCA
>JACAEZ010000021.1 GCA_013388565.1 Campylobacterales bacterium
ATACCCATTCGGATTATTTGATTGCCATCTCCAACTATCAATGCACATATCTTGTAAGTTTTTGTTTGCTTCCCAATTTAAAACCTCTTTTGCATAGCTAGGATTTGCAAAACATTTGGCAATATCTCCAGCTCTTCTTGGAGCTATTTTGTAAGATATTTTTTTATCACTAGCTAACTCGTAAGCCTTTACAACATCTAACACAGAATAGCCAATACCAGTTCCTAAATTTACAATAAGTGGTTTTGGACTGTTTGTGTTATTTAAATACTCAATAGCTTTTACATGAGCATTTGCTAAATCAACTACATGAATATAATCCCTTACACCTGTGCCATCATGTGTATCATAGTCATCTCCAAAGACATTTAAATACTCTCTAATGCCAACAGCTACTTGAGATATAAATGGCATAAGATTATTTGGAATTGCTTTTGGATTTTCTCCTATAGTGCCACTCTCATGAGCTCCAACTGGATTAAAGTATCTCAAAATTGCTATTTTAAAAGAGTTATCTGAAACATATAAATCTTTTAAAATTCTCTCAATCATATATTTAGAAGTGCCATAAGGATTTGTAGTATTATCTACTGGAAAATTTTCACTAATAGGTGTAGTATGAGGGTCTCCATAAACAGTAGCAGATGATGAAAAAACAATCTTTTTACAATTAAATTCTTGCATTATTTCAAGTAGTCTAATAGTTCCAATAACATTATTATCATAATATTCAAGCGGTTTTTCTACACTCTCTCCAACAGCTTTAAGCCCTGCAAAGTGTATAACAGAGTCTATTTTGTATCTTGTAAAAACATCTTTTAGTTTTGTTTTATCTCTTATGTCACCCTCTTCTAGTGAGATATTTTTATTTATAATATTTTCTACTCTTTTGATTGACTCTTTTGATGAGTTTGAAAGATTATCATACACTACAAACTCATAGCCACTATTAGCTAACTCAACTAATGTGTGAGTTCCGATATATCCTGCTCCACCTGTTACAAGTATCTTCATGATAAAACAACTCTTTTATAGCTATCTAACTCTTTTTGAAGTTCATCATACTCTTTTTTCTTTTTCTCTACAAACTTTTCTGTTAAAGAAATTTTCTCTTTTATACCTTGTTCGGTTAATAAATATTTATACTGTTTTTTATGATTACTACTTATAAATTTTTCAGCTTTTATAAAACCTTTTTCAACTAAAGCTTTTAAGACATAATTTACTTTTCCAACACTACAACTTATCTTTTTAGCTATATCTTGTTGAGTAGTTATTTCACCTTTTGCCTCTCTTAAGATAGCTAAAATTGTCTCTTCATTTGCCAATTGAAATCCTTTTGAAATGATTTATAAACTAGTTAAATTATAAATATTTAAGTTTTGAATTCTAACTAGTTTAATATTTGAATTTGGTTAAAGTTAGGTGGATTTGTAATCAAAAAATTAATTTTATAACACCAAAATAAAATTAAACAAATTTTGCAATAGAGTTTATTTAAGTAGTGCCAATGCTCTTAGTATTGGGGTTTTGACAAATTTTGCAGGACTACCCAAAAGGTAATTCAAAAAATTTGGTAAAACCTCAATGCTGTAATGATTGGTGCTAATTTGATGAATTCTATTGCAAAATTTGGGTTAATACTTTACAAATTTCGTAAAAATGTTATACTTCACATCTAATACTACAAAAAAACAAAAGGATATACAATTAAGCATATTATATTTTATATCTTATCTTCAGTTGGTTTATTTGCTGTATATGACATGCCACTGAAAAAAGGGGCTGAGAAGCAGTCTATTTACATGGGTAAATATATGTTTTTAGCAAATTTTCCATCTTATAGTTCAAATGTTACAACTTCAGATACATATAATAAATATTACTACAAAGGATCGTTTAGACTTATTATCGGAAAAGATAGCACTGTTTTATCGGAAAGTCAAATAAATTCTATTTTAGAAGAGGCAAATAATAGTTATGATACATATATAAAATCTTTTGATTATAATAAACCAGTTAATGAAAATATATTTATAGATATATATATAGCAAATACAAATGCTTATAATGGTTATTTCAATAAATATGAAACTATTGGTTCAAATTATGCTGGATATGCAACATATTATTATGATAATGCTCCATATTTTGTTTTAAATTATGTAAAAAAAAGTAGTTTTGAGCAGAGTCTAAATATACTAAAAGTAACAATAGCTCATGAACTGTTTCATACAATACAATACTCATATGGTATAGACAGTGTATCTGATAATATGTGGTGTAAAGATGTTTGGTGGTTAGAGGCTACTGCTACAATGATGGAAGAGATGATATATCCTGAAATAAATGATTATACAAACTTTCTACCTTATATTTACAACTACTCAACTCTTAATTTTGAAACTTTTAATTATCCTCAAATAGGTTGTTATGGAGATATAAGTGGACATGAATATGGAATGTCAATTTATGCTCTTTTTTTAGTAAAAAAATTTGGTCTAAATATTATTAAAGATACATTTACAAAATTTGATAAAAATATAGATTTTTATACAGCTATTAAAAATCTAATAGAAGAGATGGGTTATGATTTTGACTCTATTTTAAAAGAGTTTTATTATAGCCTTTATAATCCAAAAGAGTTTTATAGTGATTATAAACTATTTCCTAATATAAAAATATCAGATAAAACATCTATTCAAAAGAGTGGATTTATCTATACAGATATAAATCTATCAGATTTAAATTACACAAATGATAATTTGGCAAGTAATATTGAACTATTTATGCCAATAGAAGAGGTAAATAAAACCGATAAAAAATATCTAATATATGCAAAATCAGATATAAGTGATTTAAACAAAGAACTAGCTAGATACTTCATGCAAATTAAAACTGTTAACGGTTGGCAACTATTCTCAAACTCTTTTTCTCAAAATTTTGATTTAACAATATTCGATAATGCTATCATTATTTGGGTATATAGAGATAATAAGTATATAGGGACATCATCATTTCAATCAATAAAAGATGAGTTAAAAGAGAGTGGTTTACTCATGGAGCAAGATATTTTATATCCATTTGAGGGAGCTTGGATATACTCTCAATCATCAAATAATATCAATATACCTTCTTATAATCTATCAGAATACAATACAACATTTAACAACTCTTTTGAGATAAAAAATATGTTTTTAAACAACAATACAGAACAGAATATATCTATTTTTGGCTACCAATATAATAGATGGAGAGTGTTTAACAGTGATTATAAATCATATTACAACAAATTAAACTACTTAATGTTTCATGATGGTTATTTTGTGAGAGGAAATAAATCAAAATAACCTAAGATTTATTTAAGACTACTTGTCGTACGGCAAGTAGTCTTAAGTTTTGCTTAAATCTATTTCGCTATATCAATGAATAGATTTTCACCTATTTGAATAGTTTTGTAAGATTTATTTTGATTGTTTTCGTCTAAATTTTGATTTTCATCACTCAACATTTTAGCTAAAGGAGTACTATTTAACACCCAATTTCCACCGTTTGTGCTTGTGTATGAGATTTGGCTTGTTGAATAATAATAAGGTGTTGGCGAAAAATAGACTGTTATACTATTTGTTGAAGTTGAAACAGAATTTGGTATATATCCATTCAATGGTGTTATAGAGTATGTAAATTTATCCCATGCTGAACCATTATTTATGCTTGTATATAAAAATGTCTCTCCACCTCTTTGATTTTGAGTAATGACATAATATTTACCATCGCTATAATAGACACTTCTTGGATACTCATCAAATGTTTTTGAAGATAGTTGTGTAAAATTTTCATCCATGATTACTACACTTTTATCAAATCTTGGATAGCTTTTTGATGGTTGAGCTACATATCTTTTAGGAGAATAACCTATTTCATTTATCTCTTTTTCACCTTCTATTTCTGTTATATAGACTAAATTTTCATTATAATATTTTGTACGATTTTCATAAGAGTTGTTAAATAATACTTTAGATACGAATGAGCAATCGCTATTTTGACAAGTTGTCCACATATTAGCATATCCATAACCACTGATATTATTTGTCCAGCTTTTTCCTTTATCTGTTGTGCTATATACATATCCATAATCTTTTGATTGGTCTCTAACTGATATTACTGTAGCATTATTATCTGCTTTTGTATAAAATCTAGGGCTACTGCCGTTAAAATCATGAACTGTAAATTTATTTGTAGCATTCATATCCACTGCTATAACTTTTGTAAAGTAGTTATAATAGTTATTATATGTATAATAATCTATTTGAATTAAAGCATTACTGTTATCAAATATCTTTAAATCATCACTATAATTAAAACTATTTGATGAAATATTATCATCTAACACTTTTCCAAGATTTTGCCATGATGGTTCAGTTGAATTTGCTTTGTAGTAGATAGATTTTGTATTTGTAGAGTATCCAAAACAAGAGCCACCACTTAGGCAGTTGTAGCTTGTTGGAATATCTTGTGTAGCAGTTGAAGAGCTACTACTTGATGAACTACTACTAATAGTCACTGTTGTTTGACCTCCTTCATTCAATACCCAAAAACCTTTATATGTATCTATTGAAGATAGTGATGGTATCCCAGCACTTTCAATAACATTTTTCAGCACTTC
>JACAEZ010000081.1 GCA_013388565.1 Campylobacterales bacterium
ATCCAAATGAGAGGCTTGTAGTTATTATCAAAATTTGTATCAATATTTAACATAAGCCACCAAATAATAAACTCTTTTTCTATATTTAGTTTTAGTAGATAATTTACTATCTCACAATCTGAATAAATTATTTTAGAAGTATTTGCAACTGTTACTGTTAGCGAACTATCAATATATGTAGGAATAGATGAGTTTAACTGAATAAATATCAAAACAAACAAAAGAAAAAGACTATTTATAGATACAATCCACTCTTTTATGACTGAATACTTCATCTTATCTCTGAGACTACCTTTTGTTATTTTTAAAAAAAGTTATACAAAAAATAGATAAAAGCTATATCTAAAAATAAAAAAAATCAGCTCACTTTTTGAACATATTGTAATATAACTTAGAAGTGAAAAACTAAGCACCAAAGAGACTATAAACGATTTAAAAGCTATAAAATACGGACTTCTTATAATTTTATAGAATCCACTTCTCTCATTGAAATAGCAATTTGCAATACACTCTCTTCTTCTTAAATTTTCTTCAACAATTGAGATTGCAACAACTGAAGCAATCACACAAGCAAGAATAAAACTATAACAATCAACAACATAAACAACTTTCCAACTTATCAAAAAGATAAATGAAAAAACTATTAAAGCCAACTTTTGCATGAACAAATCCTCAAATATTTTTATATAAATTTTCTATGACTTAAACTTTGTTCTTACAGAACTATAGTTTATAGTATCTGTTATATCCTTTTTTATGCTGTCCTAGAGTGAGTAAAATAGTAAAATTTTTAAAATTGATATTGCAAGTTTTATTGTACAATTTCAAAAATTTTTATAACGAGGTATAAGAAGATGCATATATTACCAGCTATTGATTTAAAAGATGGACAAGCAGTAAGACTTACTAAAGGTTTAATGGAGAGTGCTAAAATATACTCAAATGAACCTTATGAACTTGCAAAAATATTTGAAGATTTAGGTGCTAAGTGGCTTCATATAGTAGATTTAAATGGTGCTTTTGCTGGAGAACCAAAAAATCTAACACAAATTGAAAAAATTAGAGCTAATTGCAACATGAAAATAGAAATTGGTGGTGGTATAAGAGATGAAATTAGTATAAAAAGATATATCGATTTAGGTATAGATAGAATAATATTAGGTTCAATAGCAGCTAAAAATGCTAATTTTGTTAAAGAGATGGCTAAAAAATATACTATAGCTGTTGGGATTGATGCTATTAATGGATTTGTAGCAGTTGAAGGATGGGCTGAAGTTTCAAATTTAAAAGCTTCACAATTGGCTTATGAATATGCTAATGTTGGTGTAAATGCTATTATTTGTACAGATATATCAAAAGATGGCACTCTTAGTGGAGTTAATGTTGAATTTACAAAAGAGATAGCGATTGCCTCAAAAATAGATACAATAGCAAGTGGCGGTGTAAAAGACATAGATGATATTAAAAAATTAATAGATTGTGGCGATATAGCTGGAGTTATAATAGGGAAGGCATTTTATGAAGGAACTATAGATTTAAAAAGTGCTTTTAAACTTATTTATAAGTAATTTGAGATAGAATTTTCAAAAATGTAAAAATCAGTATAAAAACTACAATTAAAGAGTGTTTGTATTGATATTAAAGTTTTAACCAAAGGAGACCGTTTGAAACTATTAGTAGTTGACGATAGCTCAACCATGAGAAGAATTATTAGAAATACATTAAATAGACTTGGTTATACAGAAATTGAAGAGAGTGAAAATGGTTTAGAAGCTTGGCAAAAAATGGATGTAGGTGATATTAATGTATTAATTACTGATTGGAATATGCCAGAGATGAATGGGCTTGAACTTGTCAAAAAAGTAAGAGCTGATGATAGATTTAAAGATGTTCCTATAATAATGGTAACAACAGAAGGTGGGAAAACGGAGGTTATTACAGCATTAAAAGCTGGAGTTAACAATTATATAGTAAAACCATTTACTCCACAAGTTTTAAAAGAAAAACTTGAAGCAGTTCTTGGTGTTAATGATTAATGCAGAAATTTTATTATGAATTGGTTGTTAAACCATCATCTAATATAGAGTTGTTTAGTGATTTTATACTTGATTTAACAGATGAAGCAATAGAATTAGAAAATGACTCTATAATAGTAAGAAGTGTAAATGAAGTAAATGAGTTAGAGTATGGTATAAAATTATTTGCGACAGAACTATCTCAAGCAATAAAACAAAATATTGAAGTTGAGACGTGTGTTTCTAAAAAAGAAAATATAGATTGGTTTAAAGAATATCAACAATCAATTACTCCTATAGAAATAGGTAACTTTTATATACGAACTACTTGGCATGAAGAAAATCCAAATTTTGAAAATATTATAATTAATCCTGCTATGGCTTTTGGTTCAGGTCATCATGAAACTACAAGAAGTTGTATTAAACTAATTTTAAACAATTATCATAACTGTAAAACAATGTTAGATGTTGGTTGTGGAAGTGGCATTTTATCAATGGTTGGAACGAAACTTGGTTTACAAGCTGATATTTGTGATACAGATGAGTTAGCTATTGCAAATTCAAAAGAAAATTTTTCTTTAAACAATGTTAGGTTTAATAAATCTTGGATAGGTTCTGCAAATAGTGCTGAAAATAGTTATGATTTAGTTGTAGCTAATATAGTTGCAGATGTTTTAATAATTATATCAAATGACTTAATAAAAATATTAAATCAAGAT